>DASYMY010000573.1:0-1736 GCA_036008825.1 Glaciihabitans sp. | reverse complement strand
GTTCGCGCAGCAACCGCACCGTTTCCATCGTCTCGTCCACACTCAAAGTTGTTTGGGACAACCAGACAACGTGGGCGGGATTCTTCACCTCAATGGTGGGGACATCCGCTGGGGAATTCACCAGGATGGTGCGCTCGGGGGCGTGACCCATCGTGCCTTCAACTTCTTCGTGACCGGTGTGTCCGATGAGAAGGATTTCGTAGTCGTCGCGGGCGAAGCGCGTGGCTTCACGGTGCACCTTCGTGACGAGGGGGCAGGTGGCGTCGATGGCATCAAGCTTGCGGTCGGCGGCACCCTTGACCACGGCAGGTGATACGCCGTGAGCGCTGAAAACGATGTGGGAGCCTTCGGGCACTTCGTCGACTTCGTCAACAAAGATGGCGCCCTTCTTCTCCAGCGTGGACACCACGTGAATGTTGTGCACAATCTGTTTGCGCACATACACGGGGGCACCGAAGTGGTCGAGCGCTTTTTCCACGGCAATGACCGCGCGGTCCACTCCTGCACAGTAGCCACGAGGGGCCGCGAGGATGACGCGCTTGGGAGAAGCGACGGGGTTGTCCCGTAGCCTGTTACGTGCAGCGGGAACCCGCGGCATCTCGAGGCTGACGGCTGAGCCGTTAGAGATATTGCTCACACAATGATTCTACGTGAGTCAGAGACACCAAAGCTGGGGAGGCACTTGTGACCATCGTTGATGCCCCATCCACCGTGGATGCACCGTGGCCGGTTGGGTTGCTTTCCAGCAAAATCAAAGGCTGGATTGACCGCCTCGGCTCCGTCTGGGTTGAAGGAGAAATCACCCAGTGGGGTGTGTCAGGCGGCAACGTCTACGGCAAACTCAAAGACCTCGACATGGACGCGACCGTGTCATTCACCATCTGGTCGTCGGTGAAAGCAAAGATTCCCGCCGATTTGAAACAGGGCGACCGCGTGATCGCTCTCGTGAAACCCAGCTACTGGGTCAAGGGTGGATCCCTGACCATGCAGGTATTCGAGATGCGCCATGTGGGCCTCGGCGACCTACTGGAGCGCCTTGAGCGGCTCCGTCAGAAACTCAAGGGTGAGGGGCTGTTCGATGAATCTCGCAAACGTGCCCTGCCATTCCTTCCGCACTGCATTGGACTGATTACCGGACGCGATAGTGACGCAGAAAAGGACGTCCTTCGCAACGCCCAACTGCGTTGGCCCGCCGTCAAGTTTCGGGTCGCCTACGCCGCGGTGCAGGGCGATCGGGCCGTCGGTGAAGTGACATCCGCCCTCACAGCGTTGGATGCCGATTCGGAAGTGGACGTAATCATCGTTGCGCGAGGCGGCGGTGATTTTCAGAACCTTCTTGTCTTCAGCGACGAGACCCTTGTTCGCACAGCTGCGGCGTGCACCACGCCCATTGTTAGTGCCATCGGGCACGAAGCTGACCGGCCGCTGCTCGACGATGTTGCCGACCTGCGCGCCTCGACGCCCACTGATGCGGCCAAACGGGTTGTGCCCGACGTTGCCGAGGAGAGCGTTCGGGTTTCCCAAGCCCGAGCGCGAATTGGATTTAGGGTCACCCAGCTCATTAACACCGAGATTGACCGGCTTGAACAGCTGCGGACCCGACCCGTTTTGGCCAACTCCTCCTGGGTCGTCGATTCTCGTGCGGAAGAACTGAGTCGATACGTTGCACGCGGCGCCGAATTAATGTCGCGGATGCTGGAGCGCTCGGGCTCTCGCGTTGAAGACCTGACCGCACA
>DASYMY010000572.1:0-4956 GCA_036008825.1 Glaciihabitans sp. | reverse complement strand
TCCCCTCCTTGTTAATGTCACTCCCCTGGGGATGGCGGGTGGCCCCGACGTCGACAGCCTCGCCTTCCCCCTTCCCGTCATCGACAGCGCTGACACGGTATTCGACGTTGTAGCCTTACCCGCGGAGACACCACTGATCGTCGCCGCTCGCGACGCGGGCAAAACAGTGATCACCGGGGCGCAGGTCATTGCCCTGCAGGCCGCCGAGCAGTTCGAGCGGTATACCGGGGTGCGGCCCACCCCGGAGCAGGTCAGTGCAGCGTCTACTTACGCTCGGTCGTGACCGTGGGCCGGGCGGCGCGAGTCGCGGCCCGCGGGCGTGAGGCATCCGCTTTAATAACGGCAACAACGCAGGGCATGGTGAGCACAAGGTCGTAGCTGGTGGAACCCATCCAGTACCGGGTACGTCCGCGTAGTCCGTGGCTGCCAACCACAACCATGCGGGCGTTCCGAGCCGCTAAATACAGCGCATCCACCGGCTCGGCGTGCGAGATACGGCTGCGCACAATAAGGTCGGGATACTGCTGGGCGAGTCCTGCGACCGCCTCGGCAATCACCAACCGTTCATCGTCGCCCTGCTCGAGCGGCCACCGAAGGCTGTCGTTATGTGTGGATGCTTTCCCACCGACTGGCGGGCCGGTTTGTGCAAAAACTACGGTAAGGGTTTGGCGCTGCCGGTCCGCCATTTCTGCTGCAAACGACACCGCGGCCAACGAGGCATCAGAGCCGTCTACTCCGACAACAATTCCGGTGCCGGGAACCGCGGGAGTTTGTGGAACCACCACCACCGAACATTCCGATTCGGCAGCCAACTGGGCCACACCGGTGCTGTGAACAACGTCGGGTGAGATATCCAATCGGGTGGAACCAATCACGACCAACTTGGCGCCCTCGGAGCGCTCGCTGAGCGCCTGGGCGGGTGTGCCGTGCATTAGCCGTGACGTGACACGAAGGTCCGGGGCGATTTTTTTCGCATCCGCAACATCCCGCGTCAACCGGGCCATGGCCTCCCGCAACTCTTCTCGTCGTTCTTCGGCGGATGTGGGCCTTTCATCGGGCTCAACCACGTGCACGAGTTCGACATCCAGCTTGTGAGGACGGGCGTAATACAGCGCCCAGTACATTGCGAAACGGGCACCCGGTTTTCCGTTGAGCCCCACTACAACACGCTCGTTCATCGTCTGCTCCTGACCCGCGCCATCATTGCCGCGTGAGTAAAGACTGCTCCTCAACGATTGGAGCAGACAGAGCAGAAGGTCCTATGCCTGGGTGCTGATGTAGGTCTGAGCGGCAAAATATACGCTGCCGCCAATCACTAGCGCGAAGCCAAACAGCCACACCGCCGACGGAATACGGGTGCGCTGCGCCAACAGGTACGCATCCGACGAGGCGAGACTGCCGCGACGCCGAGTGTGCACGGACACCACAGAGAAGAAGGCGCGCACCGACCCAATCAGCAACGCAACACCAATGATCAGAAGAGCGTAGGACTGCACGGCGGATGTCCCGTAAATCCAGAGCAGCGCGCTGATCCCGGCAGAGACAACAACGGCCAGAGCGCCAAACCAATTGCGGATGAATATCAGCGTCAGGATTGTGACGAGCGTTCCCGCGGCAAATGCAGGGGCGGTGTACCCCATGAAGACACACCACAGCAGAACTGCTCCCACAACAGCCGGCGCGGGGTAGCCAAAAAATCCCGACACCACGCTGCCCAGGCCGCCTCGCCCCAGACTTCGCGCGGAGCCGCCGTGGTTTGCGTGCACGGTGATCCCGGTGACTCGTCGCCCAAAGAGCGCACCCACAAATGCATGCCCAAGTTCGTGCACCAGGGTGGTGAAGACACCAAAGAACTTCCAGCTTTGGCGCGGTATTGCCAGAACTCCTGCGGCAAACACCAGAACCGCCATCACCACCCAAGAGACAACGACCGGTGGGGCGGGTGAGAAAAGCGGGGCCCAGTCCACTCCATCGAATGGCTGCGTGGGAGAAATTATGGAAACGATGCAGCAAGTATTGCAGTGCCGCGCTACCCATTAGCCGTATCTGCCACCAGACTGGGTATGTCGAAGGCTGCGCCGCGTCGACATTATGGGGAGATCAGATGAGCGACGAGACGACAGACACTAGCGGTGGGCGACGTGCCCGTCGTGGGCAATCGCGCCGCCGCACCCGTATTTTCGTCGCGGTTTCCCTGGCTGTAGTACTGCTCACAGTGGGCGGAACCGTCGCTTTTCACTCCATGCAGGCGTCGGCCCAAACCGAATTTGATGCCCAATATTCGGACTTTCTTGAGCGCCAGACGGCAGCCTCGGGGTACGTTGACTCGGCTGAAGCCGTTGTGGCAACCGCACAGATCACCCTGGACGATAGTGCAGGCAAAGTCTTTTCTGAGGATCCTCGTGCTGCCCTGGCTGAGACCATTGCCGATGCAACTCGTGAAATAGACAAGGTCACAGAGCAAATCTCCGAAGCGTCTGCTGCGGCGGAGAGTTTTTCCACCTCCGAAAGTTCCCCCTTGACGCCCGGATCGGCACTGCGTGAGGGCGCGGTGGTGCTCGCCGAGTTTTCGACCGACACCGCCGAATCGTTGGTCGCGGTTGAGACAGATTTGAACACCGCGATCGCCGCCGTTGTCACGGAGACATCCGCCTGGCAAGTCGAGCAAGACCGTATTATCGCCAGCCGCTATACCAACCATGTGCATGCGGCTGGGTGGATTGCCGAACTCGACCAGTGCATCGGGTCGGTTGACCTCAGCGCCCGCTACGGTGTGGACGCCATTGCCGAGCACTGGTCCTGTGGCGGACGGGAGTTCCCCGACACCGCCGGAGAGATCATCACGCTCACCGGGGTACGCGAAGGAACCTATCGAGTTGAGGGCATCGTCAAAACGGTGAACCAGCGCACGGCAACCTTTGCCGATGTGCCTCGCGGATACGACCTGGTGTACCAGACCTGCCAAAACGGTCAGTCATCCACCATGTCCTTCACTGCGCTAACCAAACTCGACTAAGCCTTCCGCGGCGGCTACGCCACAAGCACTACGATCGGCTGGGCACTATTCAGCGCGGGATGTAGCCGCTCAGTGCCGCTGAACCTGAAATGAGGACAAATGGCGCTGCCATGGACGTTGCACGGCGACGGAAAAAATGTGGATGGGGATGCAGTAGTTGCCCCTGACGAACGGCTGAGCTGGCCCCGCACCATTGGCCTGGGCGCGCAGCACGTTGTTGCAATGTTTGGTGCCACCTTCCTTGTTCCGGTTCTCACCGGCTTCCCGCCAGCCACAACGTTGCTGTTCAGCGGTATCGGCACCCTGCTGTTCCTGCTCATCACCAAAAACCGGCTCCCCAGCTACCTCGGTTCGTCATTCGCGTTCATCGCACCCATCGTCGCCGCCACCGCAAGCGCCGGAATGGGCAGTGCCCTGTTCGGCATCGTCGCCGTTGGCCTCATGCTCGCCGTGGTGGGAATCATTGTGCAGCTCACCGGAACGGGCTGGCTCGACGCACTAATGCCCGCCGTTGTCTCCGGCGCCATCGTCGCCCTGATCGGCTTCAACCTGGCACCCGCCGCCAAAAACAACTTTGTACAAGCTCCCCTCACCGGGTTCATCACCTTGGCCGCCGTCATTATCTCGACCGTGCTGTTCAAAGGAATTTTGGCGCGGCTGTCCATCTTCATTGGTGTGGTCGTCGGGTATATCGCCGCCACGATCGCTGGTGAAGTGAACTTCGACAGCATTGCGGATGCCGCCTGGATCGGGTTGCCCGATTTCACCACCCCGACCAACCCGTTCACCGATCCGTCCGTCTGGGCCATCCTGCCCGCCTTTATCCCCGTTGTCCTGGTGCTTGTGGCTGAGAACGTGGGCCACATTCGTGGGGTGGCACAGATGACCGGAGCAGACGTCAACAAGCTGACCGGCCGTGCCCTCTTCGCCGACGGTCTGGCCACCATGGTTGCCGGATTCGGTGGCGGCTCCGGTACAACCACCTACGGCGAAAACATCGGGGTTATGGCCGCAACCCGTGTCTACTCCACCGCTGCCTATTGGGTCGCCGGTGCGGTCGCCATTTTGCTCGGCCTGTCCCCCAAGGTCGGCGCAATCATCAACACCATTCCCGCCGGTGTTCTCGGCGGGGTGACCACGGCTCTCTACGGTCTTATTGGCATCATCGGTGTCAAAATCTGGATCGATAACAAGGTGGACTTCTCCAAACCGGTCAACCAGTTCACCGCGGCCACTGCCCTCATCATTGGGATCGCCGACTTCACCTTCAACCTGGGCGCGCTCACCTTCAACGGCATCGCACTCGGCACCATTGCCGCGATCGTTATTTACCACTCGATGAGCGCAATCGAGCGGCTGCGCTCACCCCGGGCGCGGAGATAACCCACGACCGGTTGACACTAAACGACGGCCCGTATGGCCAGCCCCCCGAGGGGAGCTGGCCATACGGGCCGTTTTGTTGTGAGACCGACTGGCTAGTTTCCGGGCCGGCCGCCGCCGAAGCCGCCCTGCCCTCCGGTCACCTCAGCACCAGCGGTCGCGGTAGTCGCTTCCGTTGCCCCTGAAGTGTCGCCGGTCGCGGTCAGCCCGCCCACCGTCGTACCCGTGACGGTACCGCCCACCACGACCGTGTACACCTCACCCTCCACAACATCGGCACTACTGAAGACAACACTTTGGAAGTCCTTGCTGGATTCGAAGGCCACCAGCTGCTCCCCCGCGCTATTGAGCACATGGATGATGGTGCCAGCGGGCTGTGTGGAGTCAAAACTGAATACAGCGGATGCCTGTGCCGACGAGGTATCGGGAGCCACAACCATCCCCGCACTTCCGGCTGCCAACAGTGTTCCGCCGGTCACAGTGAGGGTTCCGTTGACGTCGAGTGCACCGTTTCCGCTGCCACTGGGACCGTTGACGACAACCGTCCCGCCAGTGATGTC
>DASYMY010000571.1:0-4336 GCA_036008825.1 Glaciihabitans sp. | reverse complement strand
AGAGACGTTGTTGACGGGCGGCGTGGCGGCTTGATCACGTAGGAGACCTCCGACAGGAGTGGCGGTGCTTGACGTCGCCGTTCCAAACCGGAGGTCTCAGTGGGTCACGCTAATGCCCGCACGACGGTCTATGCCCGCAGGTTGCTCGTGGATCGTGTCCTGGCCGGGCACCGGCCCGGCGAGGTGACCAAGCAGTTGGGCGTCAGCCGGCAGACGGTCTACAAGTGGGTCCGCTGCTACGGCGCCGAAGGAGCGGTCGGACTCGCCGACCGCTCGTCGCGGCCACACACGGTGGCGCGGCTGACCTCGGCGGAGCAGACCGCGGCGATCGTCGCGGCGCGGGTCGCGCAGCACGCCGGCCCGGTGCGGCTGGCGTCGCTGCTGGGCCTGCCCGCCTCCACGATCGGGGCGGTGATCGCCCGGGCCGGGCTGCCGCGGCTGGCCGACGTGGACCGGCTCACCGGGCAACTGCTGCGCGGACGGCAGCACAGCGACCGCCGCTACGAACACCCGCACGCCGGGGACCTGCTGCACGTGGATGTGAAAAAGCTCGGTCGGGTGCCCGACCGCGGCGGCTGGCGGGTGCACGGCCGCCGCGAGGAAGTCCGCGGCCGGGGCAACGGCTGGGACTACGTCCACGTCGCCGTCGATGACCACAGCCGGCTGGCCTACGCCGAAGTCCTGCCCGATGAGAAGGTCGCCACCTGCGCTGCCTTCCTGCACCGCGCGGTGGCCTGGCTGGCCGGCCACGGCGTCACCGTCGCCCGGGTGCTCACCGACAACGCCAAGAGCTACCGGGTCGGCGCCGCCTGGATCACCGCCTGCACCGACCTGGGCATCGGCCGCCGGTTCATCCAGCCGGGCCGGCCCTGGACCAACGGGAAGGCCGAGCGGTTCAACCGCACGCTGCAGACCGAATGGGCCTACGCCCGACCCTGGACCTCCAACACCGACCGCACGCTCGCCCTCGACAGCTGGGTGGCCACTACGACACTGTCCGCAGCCACTCCGCACTCGGACGTCACCCACCGATCAGCCGGCTGACCGCGTGAACAACCTGTCTGGTCACGACACCTAGGCCGAAACCACCCAACGCAAGCGCGACAGCCCCTCGGGCTGCGAAGCGGGTCTTCGGACATCGGGTAGCTCTCAGTCCCTCGACAGCTGCACACAGTCAGGCTAGCTTGACAGGGTGGGGCTGCATGGGGTGAACAAGTATTCCTTCCTGAACGCCGCCGAACGAGTCCTCGAGGCGAGCGGAAAGCCTATGACACCTGAAGAGATCACTGCCAGCGCATTGCAGCTCGGTTTGTTCTCTTCTGCAGGACAGACTCCCTCGCAGACGATGAAGTCAAAGCTTTCCATGGACGTGCTTCACGGCGGGATGGCGTCGCGCTTTATGAGAAGCGGGCCGAATCAATTCGCGTTACGACGATGGAAGCACGTCCAAGAAGTTGTCGCTGATCGATTCCAGAAAGCACTCATGGATGAAGACGTTATTGTCTTCGATCGCACTATCCTCCGAGACTATTTTCCGATCGATGGGATAAGTAGTCTAGCGCCCGACTCGGGCCTAGAACTCATTGCACAAACATATCCGATGAAGCGCTCGGCGGCCGAGGAGGATTGCGACGTGATCCAGCTGGTGTCGCAGTTCCTCGTGGTGCACCACCACAAAGTTGCCGCCCACAAGCGGACGCGGCGACTTCCCGAAGCGAGATTACACGGCGTGCATTCCCTACTGTTTGGCGGACATTTGAACCCAGATGATGTCACCCCACTATTCGGGCCCTTTGATCCGGTCAATGGTGCAAGATATATTACGCGGGAACTGTCTGAAGAGGTTCGTATATCAGGAGGGGACCCGCGACTAGATCTGGTGGGGGGAATTTACGATCCCCGGAGTCCCGTTAGTGAACAACATCTGGGGGTGCTGTACGTGGTCCGGATCCCAGACGAGAGCACAATTCAGATCGGTGAGCGGGGCTTCCTGCAGCAGTTACGATTTCTGACACTGCAAGAAATCGGACAGCAACTCGAGAAGTTCGAGAACTGGTCCGAATTAGTCTTCAGTTCACTTCTGCAGAATCAGAGCGTTACCTTATGAAGCCGCATCTCTCGGTTGCGTCCGTCCACGGCCGTTTTCAGCCCCTCCACCTCGAACATATGGAGTACATCACAAAGGCGTTCACACGGACATCGTTCCTGTATATCGGCATCACACAGTACGAACGGGCGAACCTCCAGTCCGTGCCAGGTGCCAGTAGACACCGTACAGATGTCGATAGCAACCCGCTGAGCTTCTTTGAACGTCTTACCCTAATAGGGTTAGCGCTAGACGAGATTGGTGTAGCCAAGGATACGTACGCTGTGGTTCCGTTTCCAATCGAAAAGCCGGACCAACTCGGTGACTTTCTGCCTGTAGATGTTCCGGTCCTCACTACCTGGGTAGAAGAGTGGAATCAAACAAAGATCGAACTGTTGCAGCGCAATGGTTACACCGTTGAAGTGCTCTTCAACAGAGACCCGAAGACAATAGCGGGATCCGATATACGTGCGTGTATTGCAAAGGACGACGACAGCTGGAAGAGTCTCGTTCCTGCGGCGACAGTGGGCTACCTGGAGTCACTAGACCTACCCTCGAGACTGATTTGAGGCAGAGTGGCAGTCTCGCGTGAACCGCAACCACAGCGGCCTATTCTTCGTTGGGCAGGTGGCAAGCGGTGGTTAGCGAATGCTATGGAGTCAGTGCGTCAAGAGATCACTCCTCCGCAGTACATTGAACCATTCCTGGGAGGCGCTGCGATATTCCTGAATTCACCCTGGACCAACCCCTATTTGGCAGACGCGAACGAAACCCTTATAAGGTGCTATAAGGGCATTGCTCAGGATCCGGGCCTAGTACGCCGGAAGTTGGCTCGACTTCCCGTCGATCGTGCGACGTTCGATGCGGTGAAGGTTTCGAGGCCTAGCTCCAACACCGGCGTCGCAGCACGGTTGCTCTATCTGAATAGAACAGCTTTTGGCGGCATCTATCGAGTGAACTCTCAAGGGCACTTCAATGTCCCCTTCTCCGGCGATCGCTCTCTCGCCCCTATTCTAAAATTTGGCATTCTTGAGGGAATTAGCACAGCTCTACGGTCTGCCATCGTGGAATGTTGCGACTACACCCTTGCACTGGATCGCGCGATACCGGGCGCGCTAGTCTTCTGCGACCCTCCCTATTCATTAGCCGGAGGGGAAGCTGCATTCCGTCGCTACACGCAGAACCCGTTTGACTGGAATTCGCAGGAACGGCTGGCTGCGCGACTTAATGAACTCACATGGGCTGGCACCGTCGTTATTGTAACGAATTCATACCATTCGTCAGTGCGCAACCTCTATACCGATGCCCAAGTTCTGCCCCTAGCAAGGCAGTCGAACTTCCGCTCATTCGTAGGGGCTGGCTCTTCTCGCGACGAGGCGATCTACGTCCTCGCACGCGATAAATCAATACAGGACGCTGTCCGGAAACGTATAGTCGAGGAACTGAGTCTGTGACCGCGCCGCCTGGGGGGTGTGGTCGCAAGCTCGATGCCGCCTCCTTAACCCAACTGTTGCGGGCGAGCGGTTTTGAGCATAGTGGCACAACAAGCTTCGCCGACTCGGTAATGCTTCAGCGTCCTCAGTCACCTCGACTGCACTCATCAGTCGATTTAATCTTTGACATGGGACTCGGTGGTGATGTGACAGGCTCAGTGGCCGTCGTCCACGCTCTATCGGATCTCTACACGTCTTTTTGCTTGCCTTTGTCCGCGACGTTGTGTCTGGGTCTGTCGCATCGGGCAAAAACGGACGGTTCGGCAGCCCAGTTGCTAGGCGCCGCCCGCGCCACCTTACTGAATCATGGGGTTCAATTCGGTGGTGGCCATACCGTATACAACGACACCATGTTCCTGTCGGTGTCAGTTGTGGGTGAGCGATTGACGAAAAGAGAACCAGTGTTCCGCCCCGGCCGCGAGTATGACATTCTGATCTCGAAGCCGATTGGGACCGGCATTTACCTTTCCGCCAATCGGTCTGGTTTGTTGTCCGCTGAAGATCTTGACGGTCTCAGGAGTCACCTGATGGTGACTAATGAAGAAGCCTCTCAGGAGGCGCTCGGCGTGCTGGAGAATGGTAGAGGGCACCTTGCGATGCTTACGGATGTCACCGGCTTTGGTTTGCTGCAAACACTTAGGGTCGGGCTTCCGGCTGATGTCGTAGCGACGGTCAACGCCGAGTTTGTACCCCTCCTTCCCCGCACCGTTGATCTGATCGAGAATCACGGGATAACGACGAGTCTGGGTGACGCAAA
>DASYMY010000570.1:0-4433 GCA_036008825.1 Glaciihabitans sp. | reverse complement strand
CGTGTGCTCCACCGCTCACCGCTTCGAGCGCGTCAACCAAATCGGTGAAAGGTCCGCGCACTTGCGCGATGGTGATCTGTTGCACCGCCGACGCGCGATGGGCGCCGAGAGAGTTTTCTTCGGTGAACTCGCGAAGATCGGACGAGTGATACCCGAAGGTGGGGTCGCCTGCGAAGGACGACTCTGCCGCCGGCAGATAGTGGCCGTTGTCATAAATCCAGTGCACCGACTGGAGGGTTACCCTTTTCGCATCAGGGAATGCGGGCACCACAAGAACAGCGTCAACTGCACCCCACCCCACTGCTTCGAGTGTTCTGGCGACAACATCCAGCTCGGCGGTGTGATGCCCACGAAGGGTGGAGTCTCCCCGGCTGATAATCACGTAGGGGCGTCCGGCTGCAGCGTGGTGAACAGCAGTGATCACGTCTTCGTTGCGCGTTCTGGCATCCGCCTCAGAAAGGCTTCGGGTATTGGTGAGCACACAGAATCCGGTGCCCGGTTGCGCGAACGCCCACCGCAAATCGTCTGGTTGCCAGCGGGTAACAATCGGAAGCTCGGTGACCGTTTGGGTGCCGGTCGGGTCGTCGTCCAAGATCACCACCGTTGCCCCGGCAGAGGCTGCGGCGCTCAGCGTGAGCTGGTCCACTTCCGCCGAACGCAGAGACCCTGCCTTGCTGCGGAGGGCCGATTCGACAGCGTCGTGGAAGCGCGACGAACCCATCAGGACACAGCAGCCGGAGCCGCCACTGCGACCGTGAGCGAGGTCGATGTGCACGCCAAAGACCGTGCCAGCAGGTAAGCATTTCGGGTGGAGGTCACCGACGCACTCCCCTGTCCCACCCGGTCAAAGGCCGTTCCGTGGGCAGGGGTGCACACCGCAACCCCCAGACCACCCTCGACCGTGACGCCGCCGTCGAACCCAATCATCTTCATGGCGATCTGCCCCTGGTCGTGGTACATCGTCACCACTCCGTCGAATTCGCCGTCCCGTGCCCGCAAAAAGAGGGTGTCGGCCGGGAACGGGCCCACGGCGTTGATTCCGGCGTTCTGAGCCAGCGCGACCCCCGGAACGATCTCGTCGATCTCCTCGGTGCCAAACTTTCCGTTCTCGCCACCGTGGGGGTTGAGCGCACAGATAGCCAGACGCGGCTGGGCCACCCCCGATCCGATGAGGTACGCGTTCAGCAGAGCCGCAACAGCGTGCACTTTTTCGGCGGTGATTTGTGCGGGTGCGTCCCGGTGCGAGACGTGCGAAGTCACCCGAGACGTCCATAACCCGGTGATCGCGTTGAGCTCGGAGACCACCCCAGTGACACCCAGACGCTTTTCAAACCAGCGCAGCTCGTCCATTTCATGCATTCCCGCAAGGTGCAACGATGACTTGTTCAGCGGGGCAAACATCACCGCCTGCGCCTCGCCACGCTCATACGCCGACAGAGCAAATTCCAGATGATCAAGAGCCCACCGTCCACCCCGCTCGGATGCCTCCGCCATCGGCATTCCGCCAAAGTCCAGCCCCGTGTCAACCAGCTCGATGTTGCTCGCGCGGTCAACGGCGTCCCGGTCCGCTTGGCTGCCCGCCTGCGCAAACCCCCGATCCAGCTCGTCAAGGGTGCTGAACACAACAACGGGCTGCGCCTCGTTCCCCGCGATCTCGGTCAGCAATATCGCCACAAGCTCGGGCCCGATGCCCGCCGGGTCCCCGGTCGTAATGGCAACACGAGTGCGTGAAGGGGTCGATGGGAGGGTTGAAGTGGGCGTCATTACCGTGTCTTCCGTGAGGTCCGATGGAACGTTTGGCGTAGTGTGCGATCACGTTATCATTTCCATCGTAAAAAGCATATTGATGCGGGTGCCCTGATGCACCAGCCCCGCCTGTCGAGTATGTGATCAATGGGGTGGCGCAAAAATATTGCGGCCGCCCTGCAAATCCCACTACGGTGACGCTTTCAAAACCTGACTCGGCAGCATCCGCTTCTCTTAGCGCGCCTGCCCCAGGTCGTCTGACCCCGCGAGTGACGCGCCCCATGCGCGTTATCCCTTGCCGCGTCTCGCGGCCGCCTCTCTATTCAGCCAAGCAGGGAACGGCAGCGTTAGCCCACGAAGTTACTATCCACTGACTGTCGTCGTTGAGTTCAAGGGTGACGGTATCCAAATTGTTGAGAAGGTTTTCAGCGGCGAACGCCGCCGAAATGTTGGACGATCGCGCGGCGGCCCAGCATCGGATCGCAGCACCGTGCCTGACAAACGCAACGGTTCGACCTTGATCTCGCGGTGCTTCAGCGAGCGCGTGGTCGACAACCGCGTCAAAGCGCGCAAAGAATTCATGCCCCTTTTCGCCTCCGGGCACTGAGTGTTCCAAGTCGCCACTCACCCAGTGCGGGACAAGGTCGAGGTAAGCCTTACGGGCTGAGTCATCATTTCGCATACCCAGTTCGCCTGCAGATATCTCGCGAATCCCTCGTCGGATTAGCGGCGTGATACCGAATTCGACAGCTAAGGAACGGGCAGTGAGCTGAGTGCGAACCATATCTGACACGTAAAGAGAATCGAATTCGCTTGCATCGATGGCTCGTTCAGACAACAGGTGAACGAGCTTCTCGGCCTGGCGGGCTCCTTCCACCGTCAAAGTCGGACCAGGCACACGGGTATCGAGCATTCCCCCTTCGTTCGATGGTGTTCGACCATGCCTAATAAGTACCAGTCGAAATGTCACTACGCGATTGCGTCCATCAATACGCGCTGGCGAGCGGTCGCATCGGAGCGGATCTCCGCGACGTCTACCGTAAGCAGCTCGCCTCCGTCGACTACAAGCTCACCGTCCACGATCACCGTGGTTACATCGCGACCGCTGGCACACTCGTAGAGGAATGCCTCAGGGGAGGCGTAGCCCGCGGCATCCGGACTGTCCATCCCAATAAGCACAATGTCTGCTCGTTTTCCGATCTCCAGTGATCCCGTATGCGCAGATAGGCCCATGGACCGCGATCCGCCCACAATCGCCATACCGAGCGGCTCTTCCGCACCGACACCGTTTCGATTGTGCACCGGAGTGGACTCGACGAGTTGCTGTCCAATGCGCGTGAGCATAGCGACCCGAAACATATCGAGTGTCCCGAGGTTTGCCACACCGTCGGTGCCAAGGCCAATGGCGACACCCCGCCGCCACATCTTGAGCGCGGGCGCTGCACCGATGGAGTAATTACCTTTCGCACAGTGACACGCCGACGCACCATGGCGGCGAAATGTATCCACATCGTCCATACTCGCAAGCACAGAATGGGCGCAGTGAAGCGTGTCTGTAAACACACCGAGGTCAACCAGGTACTCGACCGGACGTTTACCGAATTTCTCTAGGCTGTAATCAATCTCGTAGGTACCCTCAACGAGATGTGTGTGGACTTTCACACCGCGCATGCGAGCCTCAGCATGAATAGAGGTCACGAGTTCCGATGTGCATGTAACGATCTGGCGGAGGGACATTCCGCCCGTCACACGGTTCGACCCGTCTGAGGCGGTGGGAAGCGACTCAACGACTTCAATGTTTCGAGCTAACGCCTGCTCCGTCGACATCGTCATGGAACCGGGTATACGGTCGCCCCCGTCCATCGTGGACAGCGAGACAATGCCGCGGATGCCTGACGCCTGCGCTGCGCTCGCCATCCGATCGGGGTGCGGGCCTCCCGCCTCAAAAAAAGACGTCGTTCCTGTGAGCAACATTGAGGAATATGCGAGCTTTCCCGAGAGCTCGACATCCTCTGGAGAAAGTGCTGCCTCAAAAGGCACTAGATATTCTCGCCAAGTTGGGACGCGGAGGTTCCGTGTCTTTTGAAGGGTGCTCAGCAGGCCTCGCATCATTGTTTGCGCAGTATGAATGTGCGCGTCCGTGAGACCAGGAATGGCAATTTTTCCACCGCCGTTGATCGTGCGGCCAGCTGTCCATCGAGCCGAAAGTTCGGCGGTCGAGCCACGATCAACAATCACGCCATCCACGATCGCAATCGCGCCGTCACTGATCACAGTGGAGTCGCTGTCAAAACTGACGAGGTGGACGTTTCGGACAAGCGTGTCGGCGTGCGACGGGCGGTGGGACATAGGTAACTCCTGGTGAATGACGAACGGTGAACCAAATGAGATGAGAGCGGAACTACATGTCCACGCCGAGACGAGCTGAAACGGCTTTATCGACTATTCCAATGACGCTGTAGAGCACGAGCACAACGCAAACGAGCAGCACGCCGCCCGCCCAGAGCGTGAAGTAGTCCGCTTGCACAGAAGACAGGGTCAGCAACTGCCCGAGCCCGTTGCCGGTCGCGAGCCACTCAGCGAGTGTCGCGCCTGCTACTGCTGCGGGGACGGCGACTCTGGCCGACGCGGTGATAGCAGGAATGGCGTAGAGAAGACGAACCCTGCGCGCTGCAGAGAAGGCGGAA
>DASYMY010000569.1:0-2395 GCA_036008825.1 Glaciihabitans sp. | reverse complement strand
AGCGGCGCCTCCGGATCCGTCGCGTGCAAATGCCAATCAAATTGGTCGTGCCTGGCCAGATACGGCAGAGCCTGAGCCTGCCGCAGGGTGGTATTGATCACCTGCACCGCCTCATCGCGTTCCAGCAGCCACATTTCACGAATACGAGAGCGGATGTCTCTCACCCCGGCCAACTCCGCCTCGTCGTCGTCGAGCCGACCCGAGAACCCAAAGTGGTGAATGAGGCTCGCCAGCTGCTCGACCGTGTTGAGCTCGTCAATGCCGCTCGGGCTCGCTGAGGCGACCGTGTTAGCAAGCACAACAGCGAACTGGAGGCTGTACTCCGTGTCAGGGGCAAAATGCAAATTGACTCCTTACTCATGACGATACTAACGTCAGTTATAGAGCGCATCAAGTCGCCTTGTCAGGAGCAATTATGAACCGGTCGTCCACCACCATCGGCCTAGTGATCGCGGTTATCGCCGCGGCCACTTTTGGTACGTCCGGTGCCGTCATCAAACCGCTTCTGGAGGCGGGCTGGTCGCCTGCCGCCACCGTCACCACCCGGGTACTCATCGGTGGAACGATTCTGCTTCCCTTTGCCCTTTACTCACTGCGCGGTAACTGGGCTGCGCTCTGGCTCGGCCGCTGGCGCATCCTCGGAATGGCCCTGGCCGGAGTGGCCGGAACCCAGCTGGCGTACTACGCGGCAATCGCGAGGATCCCGGTGGGCACTGGCATCCTCATCGAATATATGGCGCCGCTGCTCTTGGTGGTTGCGGTCTGGGCCCGCAGCCGAAAAAGCCCGCAAGCCGTGGTGTTGATCGGGTCGGTTGTTGCCTTGGTTGGGCTCGTGCTGGTGGTGTCGCCCGGCGGCAGTAACCGCCTCGACCCGCTCGGGTTGGTGTTTGCGTTGCTGGCCATGGTTGGTTGCGCCCTGTTCTACGTTGTTGCGGCCCGCCCCAGCCGTGGCCTTCCGCCCGTCGCGTTGGCCGCGTTTGGTTTGCTGCTTGGCGGGCTTGTGCTGGCATTGGCCGGGGTAACCCGGGTGCTGCCGTTCACTGCCTCGTTTGGACAGGTGCAGATGTTCGGCGCCGCGGTGGCCTGGTGGGTTCCGCTGCTGATCGTGGGAGTGGTTGGCACCGCCGTGGCGTACGCGTCGAGCATCACCGCTGCGGAGATTCTCGGCTCCCGGCTGGCGAGCTTTGTTGGCTTGCTCGAAGTGGTTGCAGCGACCTTCTACGCGTGGATCCTGCTGGGGGAGAACCTTTCCCTCGCCCAGCTGGCCGGTGGTGCGCTGATCCTGGTGGGGATCGGATTTGTGCGGTCCGAAAAACCGGCGTTACCGCTACCGGTCGCCGCCGGCGACGCGGTGCAGCCCAGCAGCACTGCTCATTCCAGCAGCGCTGTGCATCCCGTCGGTGAGGGTCTGCGCGGCGGCAACTAGCTGCCGGGTGTAGTTGTGGCGCGGTGAGGCGTAGACCTCCTCGGTGGGGCCGGCCTCCACTATCCGTCCCTTAGAGAGAACGGCGAAAGTGTCGCAACTGCGGCGGATGACTCCGAGATCGTGAGAGACAAAGATGAGGGTCAGGTTGTAGTCGGCAACCAGCGAATCCAGTAGCGCGAGCACTTCGGCCCGCACCGAAACGTCGAGGGCGCTGACCGCCTCATCGGCGATAAGCACCTTCGGGCGGGTGATGAGCGCGCGAGCAATGGAGATCCGTTGGCGCTGCCCGCCGGAGAACTGGTGGGGGTGCCTGCGCAGCACATCCGGCTCGAGCCCCACCGCGGTGAGCGCCTGGATAACCCGATCCTTTGCGGTTGCACGGTCTACCCCGCTGAGTGGTTCGGCAACAATTTGCTCCACCCGCATGCGTGGATCGAGCGAGCCTCCCGGGTCTTGAAAAACCATCTGCACCTGGGAGCGGAAGTGCCGTAAGCGGCGCTCGGCTACTCCACTAATACGCTGGCCCGACATGGTGACGCTGCCACTGGTGGGGGTGTCCAGCGCGCACAGCATTCGCAACAGGGTGGACTTGCCGGAGCCGGATTCGCCCACGATCCCCAACCGCTGACCAGCCACCACATCAAACGACACGTCCCGCAGCGCCGACACCACCGGGCCGCCGCCGAAGGGGCTTGCGCCCCTGTGATAGTCACGGCTGAGGCTGCGCACCTCGATCAAAGCCTCGGCCGCGGCCGGCAGGAAGATGCGCTGCTCGTGGGGGATCTGCAGGTGCTCGTGCGGCACGAGGACGGCGGACCGCTCGGGAATTGCGGGCGTAACGGCGAGCTCGGGCATATCGCCCGGATCGCCGGGCGCTGTGGCATCCGCTGTGGAAGTGGAGGTGCGGGTGGTGTTCAGGTCGGAGGCGGCGATGAGTGAGCGTGTGTACGGATGCTGCGGCGCGGCGAG
>DASYMY010000568.1:0-2504 GCA_036008825.1 Glaciihabitans sp. | reverse complement strand
GAATCGAGCGCCTGGTCGAGGGTGTCCTCGAAGGCAATCTCGTCACCAAATGCAACCAGTACCTTACGCAGCAGCGGGTAGCTGGTAGCGCTCGTTGACTGGACATACACCGGCTGTACATACAACAGACCGCCACCCACTGGGAGGGTCAGGAGGTTACCGCGCAGCACTTCTGTCTCACCCCGCTGGAGCAGGGCAAGCTGATTCGCTACCTCAGTGTCGGTATCGAAGCTGTTCTGAACCTGTCCGGGTCCGGGGATGGTGTCGCCCGATGGGAGGGTGAGAAGCGTCAGCTGTCCATAGTCCTCGCCCGCGTCGGAGTTCACCGCCAGGTAACCGGAGAGAACGTTTCGGCTCTGTGCACCACTCGCGTTCGGAATAAACGTGGAGTACAGCGTGAATGCCGGGGCTTCCGTGCCAGGGACCTGCATGGTCAGGTAGTACGGCGGCTGCAGGGTCGGGCTTCCTGCCGGGGATGTTGGGTCGTTCGGAGTGATCCACTGATCGTCACTGGAGTAGAACGATCCGGCATCCGTCACGTGGTACGAGCCGAGGATGGTGCGCTGCACCTTGAACAAGTCAGCCGGGTAGCGAACGTGATCGAGGAGTTGTTCGCTCATTTCGGACTGCGGCAACACGGTAGACGGGAAGATCTTCTGCCACGTCTGCAGTACCGGGTCTTCGTCATCCCATGCGTACAGCTTGACGCTGCCGTCGTACGCGTCGACGGTTGCCTTCACGGAGTTGCGGATGTAGTTGATGTCATCAACAGCAAAGGTCGGAGCCGGGGTGTTGGTGTCCGCGATGGTGCTGCTGAGCTGCTCCACCCGTGAGTACGGGTAGTCAGCACTGGTGGTGTATCCGTCGACGATCCACACGATCTTCTCGTCAACAATTGCGGGGTACGCATCGCTGTCGAGGGTCAGGTACGGAGCGACCTTAGCTACGCGTTCGCTCGGCTCGCGGTCGTAGAGGATCTGCGATTCGTTGTTGACTGCGTCGGAAAGCACAATCTGCTCGGACTGGAACTTGATGGCATATAGCAGGCGGGTGAAGATGTTGTCGAGCGCAGGACCGCCGTCGCCCTGGAAGGTGGTTGTGGTGTTTACATCGCTCTCACCGCCGCCGGCTGGGTAGTCCAGTTCAACGTCGTCAGCGCCTTCTGGGGCTCCGACGATGGAGTAAGCAGGTGAGTTTTCACCGAAGTACACCCGCTGCTCGAACTCCCCAAGGGCGCCATCGTTGGGGATACCGGACTCAAGGAATACGGGCTGGCCGTCGCTGGAGCGCTGGTTGCCGTATGCGGCGACAACACCAAATCCGTGGGTGTACACCACAGTGTTGTTGTACCAGGACTGCGAGTTTCCGAGTCCCTCTTGGTTCAGCTCACGGACAGCGATAACGGTGTCCTGGGTTTCGCCATCGATCGTGTACCGGTCAACGTCGAGGTTGTCCGGGAACGTGTAGTACTGCTTGAACTGCTCAAGCTGTGAGAACGACCTGGTCACCAGGGACGGGTCGATAATACGAATATTTGCCGTGGTGGTGGCGTCCTCGCGGAGCGCACCCGCTTCGGCGTTCGTTGTCGCTGCGTAGGGGATTTCTTCGATTCCGGACACACCGTAGGCGTCACGGGTCGCTTGAATGCTGCGATCGATGTATTCGGCTTCGTAAGTACGAGCGCTTGGCTCGACCTGGAAACGCTGAACGATGGCCGGGTAGACCGCACCGATGACCAGACCACAAATGAGCAGAAGGGCAGTACCGATGATCGGTAGACGCCAGCGCCCGATGATCGCCGTCACAACAAATAGCAGAGCAACGAGCATCGCGATTCCCGCAAGGATTGCGCGACCGGGGATGGTGGCGTTGACCTCGGTGTAACCGGCACCGGTTGCCAGGAAGCCAGCGCTCGGGTCAGTCAGGGTGGTGTACTGGTCGAGCCAGAGGCTCACAGCCTGCAGCGCGATGTACAGCGCGCCGGTGACCGCGAGCTGGATGCGTGCGGTGCGGGAAATACGAACTTCGCGGCCATTGAACCGGAGAGCGCCGTACAAGTAGCTGGTCGCCAGAGCGGCCAGTGCTGACAGCATCACAATCGCGGAGGCGAATGCGACAACTCCGCGCCAAAAAGGTAGCTCGTAGAAGAAGAAGGAAATGTCGAGCCCGAACTGGGGGTCAACCTCACCAAAGGGGGTTCGGTTCAACCACTGAAGCACCTGTGGCCACTGAGTGGAAGCCGAGACGCCGGCAAAGATGCCGAGCACGGCGGGGATACCGTAGGTGGCGAGACGACGAAGCGGCTCGATGACCTGCTGGTAACGGTCAAGCTGCGAGTTGAGCTTGGCGTAAACGGGCCTGAATCGGAACGCAATTTCGATGCTTACCCACACCGGGATAGCCATGGCGAAGAATCCGATGAGGAACATCACCACACCCGCTATCCACTGTGTGGTGAGGACGTTAAGGAAGCCGAGCTGGCGGTACCAGAGCACATCCGTGTA
>DASYMY010000567.1:0-3257 GCA_036008825.1 Glaciihabitans sp. | reverse complement strand
CTCGCCTCGCCGCGTAACACCTAGTTCCTCACGCGCAGCTTTCGTGCGCAAATAAAGGGCGGGTCCGGACATTGTCCGGACCCGCCCTTTATGTAGCGAATCGATCGCTTACGCGCTGACCTCGGGCTTGATTTCTTGGCGGCCCGACTGCGCGGTCACGGCGACTTTGCGCGGCTTGGCCCTCTCGCTCACCGGAATCATCACGCTCAGCACTCCGTTGTCGTAGTTTGCGCTGATGTTGCTGGTGTCGATACCGTCGCCCAGGTTGAGCTGGCGCAGGAACGAGCCAGACGGGCGCTCCTTGGCGAGCCACTTCGCGTTGCCTTCGCTGCGTGCGGTGCGTTCGGCCCGAACGGTAAGTAGCTGGCCGTCCACATCAACGTCGACGGAACCGGGGTCAACACCCGGCAGGTCGGCGTTCAGAATGTAGTGGTCGCCCTCGCGGTAGAGGTCGATTGGCATCAATCGCGGCCCCTGCTGCGCATCCATCACGCCGGCAGCCCAGCGGTCCAGGTCGCGGAACGGGTCGAAATACATTGCCAATGTGATCAACTCCTTCTCTGAGTCAGACGCCCTGACTCTCAAATTGCTTTCAAGACTTGAGTCTCATCGACTCATGTTTAGATTTTAGAAAAGCGAAGCTGAAATTTCGACCAAAACAAGCTGAAAAAATACTGCAGAGCGGATGCCTCCCGCCCGGCGTTAGCCCGCCAGCAGGCCCGCCGCGGGTGCCTAGTAGCCGGAGAAGTAGTCGGCTTTCACGCGGCCCACACCGGCGGCGCGAAGGGCTTTGCGCAAGGCGGTCACCAGCGCGGGTGGGCCAGACACAAACGCTTCCCGAGCCCGGGCATCGGGCACGGCGTTCAGCAGCAGTTCGCCGCTGAGCGGGCCTGCGCCCACGTACTCCCAGGAGGCGGGCAGCGTCTCGGGCCGTTCGGGAGAAACCAGCAGCACCCGGTGTTGCCCGCGTTCCAGCTTCTCGGCGTAGGCAATCTCGGCCGCACTGGCACTGGAGTAAACGAGCACAACGTCTCGGGTGGAGCCGGTGGCCTCCAGGTGTTCGAGCTGGCTAATAAAGGGAGTGATGCCGATACCCGCGGCCACCAAAAGCAGCGGCTTGGTGGCATCCGCCGGGAGAAGAAAGTCCCCACCGACGGATGTGGCTGAGACGGTTTCGCCCGGCTGCAGTTCCAGCAGCGCCCGTTTGAAACTGCTGGGTTTGGGCGGAATGCGCAGCCCAATCCGCACCGAATCTCCGGGAGCTGAGGCGATGCTGAAGATGCGGCGGGCGCCCCGGGTGTCCATGCTGTGGGGCAGTGACAGTTCGAGGTATTGGCCGGCGGTGAAGGCCAGGGGGCGCTTCGGTTGAAACTCGAACTCCCAGCTGGTGGGGGTCAGTGGGGTGCGTCCCACAAAGTCGAGGCGGATGCCCCGGCGTTGCCCAGCGGTAAAGGCGAGCAGGTTGCCGATTACGAGTGCGAGTTCGGGGCTGGAGTAGAGGGGCCCTGCGCTGAACTGCATCGACAGCAGTACCGCGACCACAATGGCAAGGGCCAGTTGCTGCCAGCGGCGTGGGGGCAGGGTGAGCGGCTCGCTCAGCATAAAGCCGGCGAGGAAAACAATGGGATACGAGGTGAACGAGAGGGCGAGGGCCTCAAGGGCCGGTGTTCCGGCAAGGGTCACGGTGGTTGTGATGAGCGCGGAACTCAGGGCAACAAAAAGTAGTCCCATGGGGAGCCGGTGGGTGCGGTACAAAATGAGGAAGGCGGCAACGGCCGTGAACGGCAGCAGCGGAGGGGTCGCCACCCACCAGGCGGCGAAGTTCAGCTGGGTAAGCCCAATCACCAGAGCAGCGATCGCCGCCGGGTTAAAGATGTGGCGACGGCGAATGGCGAGCAGGTATTTGGAGGCGCTGGCAATGAGCCCGGCGAGGGCGATGGTGCCCAGTTCGGCGGGCTCCAGTGTGGGACGAAAGAGAAACAAGAGCAGCAGACCGGTAATCACGGCGGATTCCAGATGTGCGCGGGTGCGAAAGAGCGCGGCGAAGAGTGCGCTGGTGGCAAAGGTGGCGAGAACCGCGACCACCGCGCTGGCGAGGATCTCGAGCGGCCCGTAGGCAAGAATGCCGCCGGTCGCCAAGGCCACCGAAACCAGGAGAAGCCCCACCAAGCTCAGGGTGATGAGCCGATACATGGTGACCCGCCCGGTGAAGCGGTCCAACAAGTTCGTCATACGAATGCCTGCTTCATGTGAACATTTCCCCCGTCAGGTTCCGCGAGTATTCGGCGGCACCGGTTGTGAATAGTCGAACGTACTGAAAGTCGAAGCTGGGTGTGAGGGCGCCAGCCCCCACAAAAAAGAGGGCAGTCGATAAGCCGTCCGCGATAAGCCCGGTGGGGGCAATAGCCCATGTGGCACTGACGCGGGAGGTGGGCTCACCCGTGATGGCGTCAATAATGTGGTGCAAACCATTGCCCCAGGCTCGCCGGTTGGATGCCGACGCGCACAGCGCAGCGTTCTGCAGTTCATACACTCCGATCGCCCTCTGCGGGTTGCCCGGGTGCTCCAGCGCAATGCGCATCGGTTCGTCCCCGCGGTGCACAATGTCGCCGCTGGCGTCAACAATGTACTGGTCGATTCCGGCGCCTTCGAGGATGCCCGCCACAATGTCAACGAGGTAGCCCTTGCCGGCCGCCCCGACATCCAGCAGTACGGGTCGGATGGTGGTCAACGCTTCACCGTCCCAGGCGAACGCGTCGTCCCAAGATGGAACTCGCACGCTGTTCGCCGCCGGGGTCAACGAGTACGCCCGGTCGTAACCGAGGTTCTCGAGGCGCTCGCCCACCAGCGGGCTGAGCGCCCCACCCGTCAGTGTGTACAGGGTTTGGTAAAGGCCAAACAGGTCTGTGGCATCCGCTGGAAAATTCCATCGGCCACTGCCGCGACCGATTTTGCTGACGAGGGAGTCCTCGCGAAAACGCGAATAGGTGCGGTCAAAGCTGTCGATCCGCTGAGCGATGGCCTCGCGCACCGCCGTTGGAAGCGGGTCGGGAGAGTCGATGCGCCAGGGCGCACCGATCGCGTCAAAGCAGAACTCAGCCCAGGGCATCGGCCTTGATCGACTCGACGGCAGCATCAAACCCTTTGCTGGTGAGAGAGGACCCGGCCACACGGTCGACGTCGAGGTCGTCGATGTTCTCGCCAACAACTTCTGCGGCGATGCCGTCTTCGAACTCGGTTTGGTAGCGCTCCGCGTT
>DASYMY010000566.1:0-25712 GCA_036008825.1 Glaciihabitans sp. | reverse complement strand
CCCCCGGTTCCCGAAAAAACTATTGCTAGCGTTCAACGTGACATTAACGCCATCAAGGGCGTTGGGAAGCGAACCAAACCATGAGTGAGTCAGAGATTCAGGCGCAGGTCGCTTCGACCCGTGCGCAGTTGGAAGTCACCCTCGATGCCATCGAGGACAAGCTGAATGTTCCCAAGCAATTGGGAATTTTGGGTGAGAAGATCGAGAAGTCCTACGAAGACAACCCGCTTCCGTGGCTTGCTGCGGGAGTAGCGGTCGCTGTCGGAATCGTCAGCGTTATCGCGTGGGCCCTGCTCTCCGACGACTAATCCCCGCCTCGGTAGAGATGTAAATGCCGCGTCCCACTTCGGTGGTACGCGGCATTTCGCCTTTATACCGTGAGCGGATGCCTCAACGCGTCGGCTATGCTCGCCGCATGGGAGCCGTCAAAGCCAAGTTGTCCTCAGCTCTGATCGCCGCGGTGGTGCTGCTGTCGCTCGCCGCTTGCACTCCGCCGGAGTCCGAGGTGCAGTTCACCGAGCCAACCCCTGCCACCGTCAACCCCACAGCATCTGCTTCACCACCCGCGACAGCGCCCGCGCAGCCTTCTGCCTCGTCATCTGCGGTACCGAATGCGGAATCAACCGAGCGACCCGATCCCATCGATTCCGGTTCGCGCGAGGGCGCTACTGGCACAGTCAGTGCAACAGTTGATGGGCGGATGACTCTCTACACGGTGGCCGAGGGCGACACGGTCTCCGACATTTCCGATCGGTTCGGCTTGCAGCCGGGAGTGGTTAGTTTTCCGGATGCCGGGCAGGTGCGCGATGCGCCCATCTATGCGGGGGATGTGCTGCAGCTGCACCGCTAGCGCTCTGGACGAGCATCAACGTTCGTCAGGCAGGCCCGCGCGTTTGCGGTCAATTCGTCGGCGGATGCCTTCTGCGATAAAGGTTGCGATGACAATGACTACGAGAGTGATGCCCCAGCGCAACCACATCGATGCATCGGTGTAGGTGTCGATAAGCCAGTTGCAGGCGAGTGCGAGAAGAACGACGGCAAGCGTGCGGAGGGCATTCCAGCGCTGAGTCATACCAAAACCCTACCTGCAGCGCCCTCGTGTGCTACTTTGCTAACACAGTCGTACTAGAGCAGGAGCTTGGTGATGATTTTCGCGGTAATCGTCGCGTGTGAGATCGGCTTTTGGGTTGCGATCATCGGCGGCCTCGTGGCGCGCTACGTCTTCGGCGCGAAACGACTGGGTGTGGTGCTTCTGGCCTGCGCGCCGCTTATTGACGTGGTGCTACTTGTCACGGTGGCCGTTGACCTCGCTGGCGGCGCAACCGCGTCATGGCATCACGGGTTAGCCGCGGTGTACATCGGAGTCTCCATCGCGTACGGCCATCAAATGATCAAGTGGGCAGACACCCGTTTCGCGCATCGATTCGCCGGTGGAGCAGCGCCGGTGAAGGTGACCGGATGGGGCTACACCCGCAAGTGTTGGGCGGATTTTCTCCGCACCCTCGGAGCTGTGGCGATAGCCGGAGGCATTCTGGCAACCATCGTCTGGTTCATCAACGATGCCGCGCGAACCGAGTCGCTTGTGCAGTGGTTCGCAATTCTCGGGATCATCTTGGCGGTCGACTTTCTGTGGGCCGCCGGCTACACAATCTGGCCACGAAAGATGCGGAGTGCCACGCTATCGTGACGTGCACCGTCACCCTTCCTCGTCGCTTACCTACCCGACAGGAGAAATATCGCGGCGCTCACTTCCAATGAGAGTCCTGCCGCGAGGCCAATCCAGATAAGGGGTGGCGCCCCAGCGGGTTGGCTTGGATCTGACCGGGCCTGCCGAAGGATTCGCGGAAAGTTCACGGCGACACAGGCCACGATAATCGCGGTTCCGATAAGGACGAGAACCGCTGATACGGGCATGAAAGCTCCTCGACCTAGACATTGAAAAACACTGTTCGAATTGGGATCTGACCATTGGCAACTTCTGCGATAAAGCCACCCGAAACGAAAATGCCCCAGCCGCCCACGGGGACGGCATATAGGTCGCGTTAAGGATTAAGGAAAGCTCACCACAAAATCGACATGTGCGAAATGACCCGGGTCGAATTCGACGGCGGGATTGTTCGGAATGGGACGAGAAGGTAGGTCGAGCTCGGCGCCGAGATCAGCCCCAACCGCCGAGGTAGGGAGCGAGTCGTGGTTCGGTGTCGAGCACGGTAAACCAGTCGGCGGCGATCTCCTCCTGGGTGAAAAGGTCATCTCGCCCCCAGCGGGCCGCGCGCCGTGCAGCCCGCTGTGCGGACACCAGTACCCTGCCGTTCTCGGTGATAAAGACGATGGAGCCCACCGCGTTGGTGCCCACCCGGTCAATTGCGGAACGGAGGCCTTCGCTGGCGCCCTCCTGCAATGCCGGCGGCTGAGTTACCCGGACAGGATGGGGCACCTCGACAATGACCCGTGCTTTCTGGATCAGATCGGCTGCAGCGGGTGAATCGCTGCTCAGCACTCGGGAGTCGCTGCCCAACGGACCCATCGCCTCGGGCGGAACAACGCAGGTTGCGTGCGGGAGCGCCTCAAGGATCGAATCAATACAGACAAAGGCGGCCGCGATGCTCGGCGCGCTCTGCAGCACCACAACAACGTCAGCGACGGGGCCTCGAATGGCGTGTCCACGGGAGCCGGCAACCGGAATGAGGTGCGAGAGGATCAGTGTTTCCTGATTTTTCGTGGCCACGCGCTGAGGGTCATCCGCCTCACGTCCGGCCCAATCGGGCCCATCGTGCCACGCCACGGCGTCGGGAACATGGGCGAAAACAGCGCCCGCGAGCCATGCGCGGTGCGCCCACTCCCAGTCTTCCCCGCCGTAGTCGTCGAAGCTCTCGTCGAATCCGCCGACCTCGTCAAAGAGCGCTCGGCTGCAGGTCAGCACCGCGCTGATGATGAACCGGTAGGACCGATTGTCGGCAATCAGGAGGTCATTGCTCTGGTTGTAGGCGTCCACGAGCCACTGGGGAGAGGGCAATGCGACAGCGTCGGCGTGAGCCACTCCCGGTTGGGGGGAACGGGAAAAGTCGGCGTGCCGCCGGTGCCCTACGGCGACAACATCCTGCGACAGGGCTGGCAGCCGCGTGATCTGCCGGATGTAGTCGGGTTCAGGCGAGGTATCCGCGTCTAAAAAGCAGAGAATCTCGCCGCTGGAATGCGTGACCCCCAAGTTTCGGGCCGCTGAGGCACGAAACCCCAGGTCTTTTTGCCGCACCAGCACAATGCCATCCGGCACGGTGGGAGCTTGGTGGGATCCGTCGTCGACCACAATAATTTCGAGTCGGTCAGAGGGGTAATCCTGCAGCGACAGGGCGAGCAGGGTGCGGTCGAGCTCTGATTGCTGCTCGTAGTGAACAACAATGACCGAAACCAGAGGCGGCTCGTTGGGCCAGAGACCGGCCAACGCATCCCACCTGTTGCCCACAATCGCGTGTCCGCTCAGCATTGTGTCCCCTCCCAGCATTGTGTCCCCTCCCACTACGGCATTCCCGTTCACAACAGATCCGCTCACAGCATCCCCGCTCACAGCAGACCCGCCCAGAACTGAATGTATTGCTCGGTTACCTGCTGAGTGCTGGGACCGGTAGACGCTTCGGAACCCCACCAGGTTGACCGCGGATTCTCGAGCGCATACGCGATTGCCGCCCCCAGCTCGCCCGGTTCATACAAGGTGACCGTGCCCGGACGCAGCTCCGACATTTCGCGAGAGTACCGGGTGTTCGGCACCAGCGGACGCCGTCCCGCTGAAATCCAGGTCCCCAACGAACCCGATGCCGACACATGCTGGTGCGCAGCCAACGGCACTCCGGCACGCCTGCATCGCGCGATCAGCTCCGCGTCACTCAAAAACCCGGTCGCTGAAAACCGCACCCCCACGGTCTCGGCGTGACGCTCAAGGTTCGCAAGATCCCGTTCATGCCCGGGGGATGCTTTACCCAGAGCAACAACATCAGACAGTGGCGGATGCAACAGCGTTACGGCATCAACCGCATCGCGGTGCCCCTTGCCCGGGTAAAAGAACCCGACCAGTGCGACGCTGCCGTCCACCGGGGTGGCGGAGTCGGGTTGCGCCTGCACGTCAACGGGCAGAGGGATCACGGTTGGCGTGATCGACGCATCCACAAACTCGGCCAATAGGAGTGCCTCATGGGCGCTGTTGCACACCACCCCGTGGGCAGCGGCGACTACTCGGGCGTAACAGGCGATGCGTCGGGGAAGGTTGATGGTGCCGTCGGAGTGTTGGGGGAGGTCGTGCAGGGTGACGGAGGTCGGCTGCTGGGCGGCGACCCGCTCAAAGTGCTCCGCCGCATCCTCGGGGGAGGACCCCCACATACGATCGGTGAAGTGCGCGTGGGCGGGGCCAGTCGCGGACACGGGGCATCCGCCGTTATCGATTGCGTCGGCAATTTGGTTGGCGTAGCGCGCCACACCGTGTTCGCTGTCTCCGAGGAGGATCAGCGTTGGCACAGCGCTCACGAAAGCAAACCGAGATGGCCGAGGGCCGTGTGGTGGCGGGTGAGTCCGGCGTCGATAACGTCGGGGTTCGCGGCGTACCACTCGAGATGGGTTTCGCGCACTTCGGCAGCGGAGATCTCTATGCCGTTGACGCGCCAGAAGTCGGTGGGCTGATCCGAGAGTCCGAAAGTGTTGATGACGGCTTCGGTGCGGGGCGCGTGCACGGAATTTAGCAGCGGACGGTTGAGGCTCACCTCGTGTTCGGGCAGACCCAGGTGCTGACGTAGACGCTGCGCGATGTGCACCCAGATGGTGTTGCCCGGATGGTTGATGGTGCGCATCTGGTCGAATGAGGGGCTGGCGAACAGGTCAGAGACAGTCACGGTTTTATGGTGGATTTCGCGTTTGCGCAGCTCGGTCAGTGAGAGTTCCGCAATGGCGCGCACCATCTCTATCGTGACCTCCCGGTGCACGGTCGGCCGGTTGTGTAGACGATCTGCCGCCTCGGTCAGGGTGGCAAGGTCGTGATACTCGACCACAGGGGGAGTGAGCGATGTGTCAGACGGTGGGCGGATGATTGCATGCGTCGGGTACAGACCCGCAAATCGCACAACGGGCACCAGCGCGGTGCGCGAGCTGGCGGGCAGGCGTGCAGAAACTTGGCGCACGCCAAGCGGCAGGCCGCGGTAGTCGTCGCGGATGGGTTGGGAGACCAGCAGCGCGGTTCGCTTCAGCAGCCGATCAAGGTGAGGAAGATCGTTGTGCTCAATTTCGTGAACGGGCGGGATGCGAACGGTGGAAAGTCCGCCGCCGTCGAGCATGATGCGGATACTCTCGGCCTGGCAGTTTCCGAGCACAATGGCGATGTCCCCGTCGGGCAGGTCGCTGAGCCCGTAGAAGTGGCCGTAATGGCGAGTGCGACCGTCATCGGTCCGAACGTGACCGGTCACATCTGGCCTTTCTTTGTTAATAGAATAATCGAGCTAGCTCGGGACAGTACCGCTATAGCTTGTTGAACCGAGGGGCACCGGACATGGATAACACACCTGCTCAGGTGATCAAAGTTGCCTCCATACCCGGCCGCCACCCTTACGTTCACCACATCAGCCCGCTGGAGCATTCGCCCATTCGGGCGCACCTCGACACGGTGTACCGGCTTCCGGATCCGCTGCCCAACGCCGACGAGCCCCTGCGCTGGTGGCCCCCTGTGATGCTCGACGCGCAGTGGGTGCACAACAACGCCCACAGCTTTGACGTGATGCACCTGCATTTTGGGGCCGAATCGTATTCGGTCGAGCATGTCGAACGGTTTTTGGACGCGCTGGAGACTGAACGTCGTCCCTTTGTGTACACGGTGCACGACCTCACCAATCCGCAACTGATGGATCAGAGCTCGCACATCGCGCAGCTAGACGTGTTAATCCCTCGGGCCGACGCCCTAATTACCTTGACCGCGGCATCCGCTGATGAAATTCAGGCCCGATGGGGCCGCACCGCTGTGGTCATCGATCACCCCCACATGCTGCCGCTACACGCCGACATTGTGTCGGGTGACCCCAGCACCTCGAGGGTGATTGGCCTGCATCTTCGCGACCTGCGCCCCAATATTGACGCCGCGATTGCGGTGGCCACCCTGCTCAGTTCCGTAGACGCCTTACGAGCCAATGGTCGCGACGTGATTGCCCGGATCGACATGAATTCCACCGTGCGTGACGAGTCCATCCGCGACACCGTGCGCGAACTGTGTGCCAGCAATGAGTTCGCCGAGCTGGTGGAGCATCCGCGATATAACGATGAGTCGTTAGTGGCCTCGCTGGCAGCGCTCGACGTTGCCGTGTTGCCCTACCGGCACGGAACACACTCCGGCTGGGTGGAACTGTGTTGGGACCTAGGGGTTCCTGTCGTTGGACCTCAGGTGGGGTACGCGGCGCTGCAACACAACGAGCCCGAGTTTTTTGCCACCTTCGAGGCGGGCAATAGCGGTTCGTTGGTGTTGGCGATCGAGCGTGTGCTGGACGCGCCCCTGGCGGTGCGCTCCGGCTCCGAAGAGCGCGGCTCCCTGCAGGAGCGGCGCCGGAAGGCCCGATTGCACGAGCGTTCGGTCATCGCCGAGGCCCATGTTGCGGTGTACCGTCGCGCGCTTGCAACATTCGAGCGCGGGGGCGAAAGCGTTGGTCTTACCCATGGCCAGGCGGAGTCCGAACCAATTCCCTCGTTGTGAGAACCTCTAGCACGGCAGGCTGCCGAGCGAAAGGGTCTTTGCCGAGAGTGAACGCCTTAGGTGAACCAGTTTCACCCGGGTAGACAGGGGGATATGAAAGCACTTACCTGGCAGAGCACCAAAAAGGTCGAAGTTATTGATGTACCCGATCCGGTGATCGAGCAGCCGTCGGATGTTGTCATCCGCGTAACATCGGCAGCCATTTGCGGATCTGATCTGCACCTCTTCAACGTCATGGGACCGTTCCTCGACAAGGGCGACGTTCTCGGACACGAAACCATGGGAGTCGTCGAGCAGATCGGCGCCTCCGTCTCCAAACTTTCCGTCGGCGACCGCGTGGTGATCCCCTTTGTTATCGCCTGCGGCGACTGCTTTATGTGTCGCCAGGGCCTCACCACCCAGTGTGAGACCACGCAGAACCGCGACTCCGGCACCGGCGCCAGCCTGTACGGCTTCAGCGAACTGTATGGCTCCGTCCCCGGTGGGCAGGCTCAGAAGCTGCGCGTTCCGCTCGCAGACTTCAACGCCATCAAGGTCGGAACCGAGCTTCCCGACGACCGCTACTTGTTCCTCAGCGACATCCTCCCCACGGCTTGGCAGGGCGTTCAATATGCGGATGTCCCCGAAGGCGGCACCCTCGCCGTCATCGGCCTCGGCCCCGTTGGTCAGTTCGCCAGCCGGATTGGACGCTACCTCGGCTACCGCGTGATCGGTGTTGACCCGGTACCGGAGCGTCGCGCGCTCGCCGAACGTCACGGTGTTGAGGTCTACGACCTCGCCGACGACATCGTCGAAACCTTGAAGGCGGTCACCGATGGCCGCGGACCCGACTCCGTTGTTGACGCGGTCGGTATGGAAGCCCACGGCAACCCGGGTGCAGCATTCGCCCAGTACGCTGCCGGCCTGCTGCCCGATGGTTTGGCGAAGAAGGCGTTCACCACGGTGGGTGTTGACCGTCTCTCGGCTCTGCACATGGCGCTCGACCTCGTTCGTCGTGGTGGAACGGTTTCCCTCAGCGGTGTCTACGCCGGCGTGGCCGACCCGATGCCCTTGATGAACATGTTCGACAAGCAGATCCAGTTGCGAATGGGTCAGTGCAACGTGCAGAAGTGGATCGAGGACCTGATGCCCCTGGTCGAGGACCCCGCAGACCCGCTGGGTGTTGAAGACCTCGTCACCCACCACGTGCCGCTTGATCGTGCACCGGAAATGTACAAAACCTTCAGCGCCAAGGAAGACGGCTGCATCAAGGTTGTCCTCCAGCCGTAGTCGCCCTTTCGCAATTACGCATTAACGTGCCGTGCCCCAAGACGTTGGGGCACGGCACGTTGCACGTGAAACACTCTGTCGTTTCTAGCACCGCTAGCTCTGGGCGGGACACAGTGCGTTGTCAGTTCATCACCTGCGAGTCAATCACCGAGAGCAGTTGAAGCTTGTCGTAGCTTTCCGTACCGGGTGCGGCCGTGTAGACGAGAAGGTAGTGCGATTGCTCGGGGTCAACCAAGGTTTGGCACGTCAGGTCAAGCGCCCCCAGCTCACCGTGAACGAAACGCTTGGTCGGTTGGGAGCGCAGGCCAACCTCATGAAGGTCCCATACGGCACGAAACTCGTCGCTACTGTCGAGGAGGGCTTCGGCCAGATGTGCTGCGCGGGAGTTGGGGCCGCGTCTACCGGCAACGTCCCGCAGTCCCGATGCCCAAAGCCGGGATAGGTAGGCATGGTCTTCTTCTGCATAAAGGCGACGGCTGCTGAGGTCGGTGAACCACCGGTAGCCGATGCTGCGCTCTGGTCCGGTGAAGCGAGTTGTATCTCCCGTCAGCGCAACTCCGAGCCGGGTTTGCCGCAGAGTTTCGCCTAGTTCCGTTGTGATCTCGGCCGGAGTATCGGCCAACCTGTCCAAAATACGCAGAAGGCCGGGGCTGATGTGATCGCTCGAGGGGCCACGAGTTGGCGGGTGATGTCCGGCGAGTCGAAACAGGTGGTCTCGCTCGTGGACCGTCAGGTGCAGCCCTTGTGCAATTGCGGCAATCATCTGCTCCGAGGGCTGAGGCCCCGTTCCGCGCTCCAGGCGTGCGTAGTAGTCGGGCGACATGTGGCTGACCGCCGCGACTTCCTCACGTCGGAGTCCGCTGGTGCGGCGGCGGTCGCCTCGAGGCAGACCAACGTCTTCGGGCTGCAGAGCACCGCGCCGCCGCAGCAGGAACGCGCCAAAGCCTTCTTTGTCCATAAAGCAGTTCTACTGCCAATGTGCTCGGCTGCGGAGTGCTCAAGCATGACTTCTTAAGTCCTGGTTAGCAGGCTGCGTTGCAGCGAGAGTCAATGCAACAACACAACGAAGGAGCACCCAATGCCTCGCACACCGATCGACATCACCATTCCTGACCTCTCGGGCAAGCGCGCAGTCATCACCGGCGGTAGTGACGGGATCGGCCTCCGCATTGCCGCACGTCTGGCTGCGGCAGGCGCGGAGCTGATCCTCCCGGTGCGCAACACTGCCAAGGGAGAGGCCGCAGTTCAGAAGATCCGTCAAGAGTTTCCCTCGGCACAGATCACCCTGCAGCGGCTCGACTTGTCTTCTCTGGAATCAGTAGCCCACCTCGGCGAGACTCTGAGACGAGAAGGTGACCCCATTCACCTGCTGATTAACAATGCAGGCGTAATGACTCCGCCCGAACGGCAGGTCACCGTCGACGGGTTCGAATCCCAATTCGGCACCAACCATCTGGGCCACTTCGCCCTCGTCTCCGCACTCCTGCCGCTCCTCCAGGCTGGACGCGCCCGCGTTACGTCACAAATCAGCATGGCGGCAAACGGCAACGCCATTAACTGGGGCGACCTGGCATGGGAGCGCAGCTACAACGGCATGCGTGCCTACAGCCAGTCCAAAATTGCCCTCGGATTATTCGGCCTTGAGCTGGACAGGCGCAGCCGAGCCCTTGGTTGGGGCATCAGCAGCAACCTGTCCCACCCCGGCATCGCCCCAACCAGCCTGCTCGCCGCTCGCACCGAACTTGGCCGCGATGCCGACACGGTTAGCGTGCGACTCATCCGGTGGATGTCCGCGCGCGGTGTGTTTCTTGGCACCCCCGATTCGGCAGCTCTGCCAGCGGTGTTCGCCGCTGTCTCACCACGGTCAAAAGCGGGACTTTTGTATGGCCCGTCAGGACCTGGCCATCTTGGTGGTGCACCCGCTGAACAAAAGCTTTACAGCCGCCTGGAGAGCGAAGAGCAGGCCAGCCGCATCTGGCAGATCTCCGAGGAGTTGACGAAAACCACCTACTCGTTCGCTTAGGCGATGTGGTTGTTGCGACCTCGATTTACCCGCTCTGTACAGCCCTTGCTGAGGTAGGTCGCGGTGGGTACTTTCAAGGAACGGTCACAACAACGGTCACGCCTGAGAGCGGATCGCGGTATCAACGATCGGAGAGACAGTGGCATCCGAATTCTCTATCGGCACGGCGATCAGTTCAGATGCCCCGTCTGCCCCCGGTGTTGCACAGGGATCGCCGGTGAGCCTTCACGCCCAGAAGTTCAACAGACACACCTTTTGGTGCGGACAGAGCGGCTCCGGTAAAACGTACGCTTTGGGCGTGGTGCTTGAGCAGCTGCTGCTTCACACGCAACTGCCCCTCGTAATCTTCGACCCCAACGCAGACTTCGTGCGGCTGCACCAACCCAGGGAAGGCGCTCCTGGGGAGGCAGCGGCGGCAATCCGTGCCGCCGACATCCGCATATTTCATTCAACCGGGACCAGTGAGCCGCGCCTGCATGTGCGGTTTGTTGATCTGAGCGTCAGGTCAAAAGCGGCGGTACTGCGTCTCGACCCAATTGCTGATCCCGAAGAGTTCAATGTGCTCCTCCACGTTGACCAGGACGTCCGCGCGAGCGACACCGACGCGTTCATTACGGATCTCCACACGTCTACCGATCCGGGAAAGCTCAAGCTCGCCACTCGCATCGACAACTTGCAAGCCCTGGAGTGGGAGTTGTGGTCGCGGGGTGCGTCCTCGGTGACGGACGACATCGACCAACGCCCCAAGGCCACCGTGCTTGACCTCGGCGGATTCAACCATCCCGCCGAGGCACAGACCGCGGCGCTGGCTGTGCTCGAACACCTGTGGCGGCGCAGGGAACAACGTGAGCCGGTGCTTCTTGTTCTCGATGAGGCACACAACTTCTGCCCGCCGGAGCCGTCGACCCCGGTCGAGCGGGCGCTGACCGAGCAGCTTATTCAAATAGCGGCAGAAGGCCGCAAGTTTGGGCTGTGGTTGTTTTTATCCACCCAGCGCCCCACGAAAATTCATCCCAATGTGCTGTCACAGTGCGACAACCTCGGCGTGATGAAGATGAGCACTCCGCGGGACATTGCTGAGCTCGCCGATGTGTTTGGGTACGCCCCCGATCCACTGCTGCGCCGGTCTCCTTCCTTCACGCAGGGACAGGCCCTCTTCGCTGGTGGTTTTATCGCCCAGCCCACACTGGTGCAGGTGGCGCAGAGGATCACCGAAGAGGGCGGCGCCGACGTGCGGGTTCCGCTGAGCTGAATCGCCAACCGGCTCCGACTCTCAAGACAGCCACTTGGAGCGCACCTGAGCTTCAACGTTCTCGTAACCGAGTCGGTCGTAGAAGCCGAGAACGGCGTCATTGCTGGAGCGCACCATCAGCTGCACTTTGACAACCCGGTGGGTGCGAAGCCAGTGCTCTGCTGCGGCCATCAACTGGCGGCCCAGCCCAGATCCCCGGTGGGTTTCAGCAACCGCAAGGTAGTAGATCCACCCCCGATGGCCATCGTGACCGACCATCACCGTGCCCATCAAAGAGTTCGCGTCGAACGCTCCGAGAATGGTGGAGGTGGGGCCGTCAAGAGCGCGTGCAAAATCTTCTTCCGGCGGATTCCATGGACGGGTAAGCCCGGCGGCCTGCCACAGTGTGGTCGTCTCGAGGATCTCAGCCGGGGTCACATCGCGGATCTGCATCAGCCCAGCTTGCCGCACATAAGTCGTCCCCGCCCTACAGCCGCTTCGCCCACTCGCTGATCAGACGGATGCTTTCTGCGTAAGCGGGATCCCGCGGACGGTTAAGAAACGCGTGCGCCGCGTCAGGGAGAACGTAATAATCCAGGCGGATGTCTGCCGCCTCGAGTTCCTTCGCAAATTGTCCGCCTGAGGCGCGCATATAGTCCCGGTCGGCGTCGAGCATCAGGGTCGGCGGAAAACGATCGAGCGGATGCCCACCCGCAAAGGCATGCGGTTCAAGAAGCGCGGCGGGAGTGCCGGCGTAGTTGCGGTTCACGATGTCGAGAAAACGGGGCAGGTGGGTGATGCGGCGGTGACCGCGAACGCGCGCCGCCAGATCAGGGGAGCGCTCAGGCAACTCGGCGTGAAAGAAGCCATACCCAAAAAAGACGCCGGCCAGGGGCGGGTTGCCGGTGTCGGCCAACCGCAGCACGGCCCCAGCAGCCAAACAGGCTCCCGCACTCGCACCACCCAGAATCACCCCACCCGGGTTCTCCCGCTGTATCTCCGACACCACAGCAACCACATCGTCAAGCGGGATCGGATACCGAACGGCGGATGCCTCGCTGAACGGGTGCGCGCGCCGGAATGGTGTTGTTGACACCAACCGGTAGTCGACGGTGACCACGCGGAAGCCCTCGGCGGCAAGGCTTGAGGCCACCTCGTGCGTTTCGGGTAGATCGAGGTTGCCGCGGAAGAAACCGCCACCGTGCACCCACACAATGGGCGGGGTGGCGCGGGTAACGCCGCCGGACGCCGGGCCAACGGGCGGAAAATACCAGCGCACGGGGACGGGTCCGTGGGGGCCGCGGACGGAGTCATCCGCCGTGAGAATCTCTGTACGCGCCATTTGGTAAGCGTAGGGCGAGGTTCGTGTGCGCCCCGACCAGCGGTGGGTGGTTAGCGGCCGTGGCGGACCGCGCTGGCGAAGGCGGCGGAGCGGGTGCGGAGCATTTCGATGCGTTCGTTGCGGGCGGCGTCGACGTCGAATCCGAGGTAGGCCATCGGTGGGGTGACGCGCACGTTGGTGGAGCATTGGAAGGAATCGCAGATGAGAGTGCCAATGGTGTTGCCGTTGCGGCCGGCCGCTCCAGCGCGGCGGGCACTGTAGAAGATGACGTCGTTGGGCAGTTTGACGTCTTGGCACCAGGTGCATTGGGCGCGGCGTGCGGGGAGGGCGTCCGCTTGTTTGAGGAGAATACCCACCGGCTCGCCGTCAACCGGCACCACGATGTAGGAGCGTCGGCCCATTTTGGGGTCGCGCCAGCCGAGAAAGTCCAAGTCGTCCCAGACAAGTTCGGCGAAGTTGGGTGGCAGGGCGAGGTCACTGACCTCTTTGCGGGAGGCGTTAATAAACGAGCCGGTAATGGTTTTTTCGGTGAGGGCAAACATGAATCTCAATCGGTGGTGGTGTGCGGCCAGTTGCGAAGGGAGGCGTCGACGGCGTCGAGGATGCGGTTCCAGCTGGCGGCGGGGGATGGGTCGGAGTGGTCGAAGCCGCCTCCGGTCTCGAGCGCGATAAAGCCGTTGATGGTGCTGCCGAGAAAACGTACGGCGTGGGTTTCATCCGCGGGGGACAATCCGTAGCCGCTCATAATGGCGCGGGCGGATCGGGCAATTGCGCTTCCGCCACCCCTTCCACTGCCGGCGCTCGCCGCGACGGTTGCGGGGCTGAGGCGACGCTGCGCAGCCTGCCAGCGCCCCGGGTGGGTGTGGGCGTAGTCCCTGTGAGTGTTCGCGAACGCCATCAAAGCGCTGCGGCCCGCTTTGCCCGGGAGGGTCTCGGCTAGACGCTCGGCGATCTCGTCAAGCGCCTGGAGTGCTGTCAGATCAAGCAGGGTGTCGAGGTTGGCCACGTGTGAGTAGATACTGGCCGGGCGCACCTCGAAGTGGCGTGCGAGCGCAGAAACGGTGACCGCGTGCAGGCCGTTCTCGTCGGCGAGCTCTGCGGCGGCCTGCACCAGCCGGTTCTCGGTAATTCCCGCGCGTTTCACACTTCATCCTATGGTCTGTTGGTTATTACCTACAGGCTATAGGAAAGTATGGGTTCCGCCTACGCGAAGATCCCTCACCGGCTCTCTACACTCAACCTTGTGACCCCTTCCCCGCCCAACGACGCCCCTGGTACTGACACAAGCGTCGACGAGCAGGAGCGGATCCCGGTCGCCGAACCCCGCCACACGTTCCTATGGGTGCTGTTATCGGGCTGGTTGCTCAGTGCCGAAGCGTGGCTGCGATCCCACGGTGGACGTGGCCTGCGCTGGAGCCTCCGAGCGTTTTGGGGTGCTATTGCCATCGCGGGAGTGATTCTGCTGGTGGGCCCCGTCATCAATAAGCCGATCACCCTCGACGACATCACCGGCTCGGCCTCAACGGCCGCCGACCAATGGATTGCCCGCGAGTTCGCGACGGACTACCGCATCTCGCGCACACCCGAGGGGATGCTCGAAGCGCAGGTGGAAGAGCGCAGTAGCGCGCTGTTTCCCGACGACGTTTCTGAGACGGGAATCGAACGAGTTCTGGCAACGCAGTACCAGGGCCATTCCCTTCAGCCACGCGACATCGAAGCCACCCTCGATGGCGAACCGATCGAGGTGGAGCGATCCGCAACAAGTGACCGACTTACCCTCACCATGGATACCGGTGAGGTGCTGACCGGTGACCACGTGTTTGTGGTGAAGTACACCCTCAATCACTTGGCCTACTCGGCAACGGATACCGCAACCGACCAGGACGTTGACCTGCTGGAATGGGACGTTTTTGGACCATCCTGGCCCACCGCGTTCGCCAAACTCGACGTGCGGGTCATCCTTCCCGCTGAGCTCGATAGTGAACTAATTCGTGAACCCCGCGGCAGTCTCGCCTGGACAATAGCGGGGGCGGGGGAGTGGCTGTCCCCGGACGAGGTGGCCCCGAACGGGGACGTGACCTACCGGTTCACCAACGAGCAGAACATTCCACCCAACGCCCAGGCCTGGTTCACCCTGAGCTTCGAGCCGGGCACATTTTCGCAACCGGCACCGTCCACCCTGTTTTGGGTGCAAAGTTACGGCCCGCTTGCACCGCTCGCCTTCCTCGCAATCACCCTGCTGTTGGCTTTGGCAGCGCGCGCCGTAGCCTGGAGTGACGCCCGCGGACGGCCGTGGTTTGTGGCGCAGTTCGACCCGCCCAAGGGGATCTCCACGCGGATGGCCGCGGTAATGATGCGCACTCCGCGAGTGCTGGAGTTGGCGGAAGCGTTGGATGTCGCGCGCTCTGGCATCCGCCGTAAACCGTCCCGTGCTGACAAAGCGAGCGCCAAGGGTCGGCTGGCGAAACGCAAACCTCGAACTCCCGTAAATACGGTGAGACGTGAAGCGCTGCTGGCGGCCGCCGCGAAGGTTGCTCACCGGGCCGGCCGACTGGGTGATTTGCCGAGGGCATTCGCACGCTATTCGAGTGCTTCTGAGCACCGTGCCGTGTTGACCGAGGGTCTGCGCCGTGTTCCCCATGGGTTTGTGCGGGACCTCTTTATTGCGGCGCCGATCGCGCTGACAATTGTGCAGTGGGGGTTGGTGCGGCAACTGTCCTTCCAGTCCGTTGTTTCCGCGGTGTGGTGGCCAACGGCCTTTGTGCTGGTCTCCACCGTTATCGCCGCCATTGTGCTGTGGATCGCGTTGTCCGCGGTGCCCCTCACCGAGGAAGGCGCGCTGATCAAACAGCACCTGATGGGAATCGATGTCTACGCGACTCGCACCCAGCTTCTCGACCGTGCGGTTAGCCGCGAACCGGTGTTGCCTTACGCCGTTCTGATGGCGGAGCCCCGCACCGCCGGCACCAAGGTGGCCGCCATGATTGACGCCGAACTGGGCGAAAATTCGGCGTCGTCCCAGTGGCGCACCCCCGACTTTGTCACCCGTTCGCAGTTCCTCGTTCGGGCGCTCTCGGTGCTGATCGTCGGAGTGGCTATCGCCGCCGTTGTGGTGTTGCCCAACCCTTACGACAGAGCCGGAACCTACACGGCTTACTCCTGGGACATCCCCGGCACCCTGTACACAAAGGTGCAGTCATTCGACGCGGATGCTGAGCTCAGCCGCACCAACGACGGCCATGCCCGCATCGAGGCCACCGAAACCATGCAGGTCTCGTTTGTGGACGAGGGATCCCGCATCCCCCAGTTCGCCCGCCAGTGGCCCGCTTCTGTCAACGGTCAAGATCTTCAGTTCGAAGTGCTGTCAGTACAAATTGATGGGGCGGATGTCCCCTACGCGGCCAGCCCCGCCGAAAAGGGCACCGTCTTGATGCAGACCCAACTCGTGGGGGTCACCGAGGGCGTGCGTACCGTCGAGGTCACCTACGCCATTGAGTCTGCGGCGATTGCAGCGCAGGAAGGTCTCACGGTTGTTGATCGGGTGCGCTGGGCCGCGGTGCTCGACGGTTGGAAGTACAACTCGCAGTGGGATGGGGATCCGCCCCTCGAATCGCTGAATATCGAGCTGCGTGTTGCCGACGAGCTCGCTGCCGTTAGCGTGGCCAGTGGTTGGATCGCCCAGGACACCGATTCGGCCGAGAGCGCTCGCGACTGGAAAGACTCCGTGGTGCCGTTTGACAGTGAACTTTTCACCAACAACGGGGGCAGCAGCGAGACGGCGGGCGGCGTCACCACCTACAGCTTCGACCTGACGGCAGATGAAAACGGAACCTACCCGTGGGATCTCACCATGGATGACCTCGGGCCAAGCTTCGATTTCCCGGCGGGCACCTTCGAAGGCCCCGACCCGGCGCAGCTTCGGTGGACCCAGTTCATGGTAGCGCTGCCCATGGGCATGATTCTGCTTTTCGCCGGTTTAGGTGTGCTGCTTGGCGGCGCCGGTATCTACAACGGGTGGGAGCGGCGCGGCCGCGCCTTTACGCCCGGTCCGTTCCGAGATCTAATCCGCGTATTTGCACCCGCGGCGGCGCTCGCGGCAACCATCATGTTCTTCTGGGCATCCGCCGATATGCCCGCCGACCACTCAGCGCTGCCTCCCATGGGCTGGAGCTCGCTCGCCGCGATTGCGGCCGCGGTGACGGGCATCGTGCTGACGCGCCACTCGCGCCGCCCCTAACGGATGTCTGCCGCCACGACTTCTACCTTGAACCCGGCCGCGTTCTGAAGGTATGCGGCATAGTGATCCTCCCCGCCGGCGTGCGGATAACGGTCGGCATAAAGAGACACCCAACCGCTGCCGTCGAGCGTCGGCGGACGGGTGACCACAATGTAGGTATCACCGACGGTCCAGGTTTGTCCCTCGGGCCACGTCTGATCGCTGGTCCACCCCAACCGTTCAAGCAGCCAACCCCACGCATCGCGGCCCGCGTCGAGATCGGCAACCCAAATTTCGACGTGGTGCAGTCCAGAATCCATAACCCAACCCTTGCAGCAATGGCGGATGCCCCACATAGTATTTTCATAGATTTACCAAAGGATCTTCATAGGGGGCATGAATAGCTTCCTCTTTATGAAGAAAACCACGGACACGCACAATCCCCCGCGCCGCCGCAAGATCCTGTTCGGGACGAGCCTCTTCTTGGTAGGTGGGCTGATACTGGCGGGCTGCGCCACCGGTACCACTAACTCCTCGACCTCGACCGGTACTGGTACTACAACGAGCAGCGCCACGGGCGATGTGACGGTGGCCGAAGCGGCGACTGAGGTCACCGAGTCCGATGCGAGCACAACAGCCGAGACGATCACGAATACCACTGCCGCGGTCGAGGCATTTCTCGCCACGCTCTCTGACGAGCAGGTCGAGTCGGTTGACTACGACTACGACGACAAAACCAAGACAACTTCCTGGTCGAACTTCCCCGTCACCTTTGTCGAGCGTGCCGGATTGAATGTGGCCGACCTCACCGAGGAGCAGCAGGTCGCGGCCCTTCAGGTGATGGAGACGCTGCTGAGCGACGAGGCGTATGAGACTGTTGCAAGCATCATCGCCGGCGACCAGTACCTGCTCGAGAACAGCAACACCACTGAGAGCTCTCTTGGCCAGTACTACATCGCGATCTTTGGTGATGCCTCTGATACCAGTGCCTATGAGGTGCAATTCGGTGGCCACCACCTCGGCATCAACGCCACCCTTGACGGCTCTGCCGACGCGATCACCTTCGCCCCCACCCACCTGGGTGTTCAGCCCGCCGACTACACCACCGCCGACGGCACTGAGGTACAGCCCTTCGACGGCATCTACACTGACGCGTTCGCGTTCTTCGACTCCCTTACTGCGGATCAGCAGGCGACACTGACCTCGGGAGACGTGACGATGTGCGCACCCGGCGATACCTGCGAGTTCACCACCGGTTCCGGTCTTTTGGGCTCCGACCTCACCGACGAGCAGCGCGAACTGCTGCTCGACTTGATCGCGAACTGGTCTGGCATGGCTGACGAGGAGACCGCCGCAACGACCCGCGCTGAGATCGAGGCGACCCTCGATGACACCGTCATTGCCTGGTCTGGTGAGACGGTCTACGACATGAGCACAGGGGACGGCATCAACTTTTCCATCTCTGGCCCGAACGTCTATGTCGCCTTCCAAGCACAGGACGGATCCGCAGGAGCAGACGTCGACGGCGTCAGCACCTCCGGATGGGGTCACGTCCACACCATCTACCGCGACCCCACCAACGACTACGCGAACAGCGTTGAGCAGCAAGCGGCCACCGGCGGAATGACGGGCGGAGCACCCGGTGGAAACGGTGGAACACCTCCCGATGGCGCCCCCGGCGACGAGTAGAGCGATAACCAATTGGCCACGCAAGGAGGTCGCTGCCGACAGGTAGCGGCCTCGTTGCGTGTTTTCAGCGCCATCACACTTACGTGCCGTGCTCGCTTGATAGATGTTCTTTGGTTTCTGGTACCTGAACTTCGTGTCGACACCCCGATCATGACCCGACGGCCGTTGAGGGGACCGCCGCTCAGTGTGTGGTGGGCTGCCCGTCCGCGGCCCACGCCACACCCAAGGCAAACAGCGTCGAAACGCCATACTGTTCCATCGCTGCAGCAATGCGGCGCCGACCAGTTCGCGGATTGATCCCGAGCCTGTGAGATGCCGCATCGAGGGTGACGCCCTGCTTCATCAGCACAAGAAGCGACGCCCACGGCTGCTGCACGCCACCGATCGGCTCGCCGCGGCTCCACAGCTCGCGGAAGAGGCTTCGGCCGAGCTCCGCGAGCGCCGCGCTGCGAATACCGACCACACTGGCCGGCCACCCCTCACCCCATTCCATGGGCAATGCGAGCACTTCGCCATCAATCCAGAACCAACTGGGCAGGTCGTCGAGAAGGCGAAACTCCACCCCGATGGCTGCGTAGCGTGTGGCAATCGCCACGAGCCGCTCGTCCTCAGCAATCGAACGCGGGACAAGGGCCCGCACCGATCGCTTACCGGCGAATGCCTCAGCGAAACGGCTGGCGCGCGCTTGATCGCTCTGCAAGTAACGTCCGAGATCGGGGAGTACTGCCCAGGCGGTGTCGCTCTCTTCCCGCGCGATGTCGTACCAGAGGTCTTCTGCCGCCGTCGGCCCATGTCTAACAAAAACGGGGACGAGATCACTGGATGCCTCGCCCACAGCCCAGTGGCGCAACAGGGCCGGTAGCTCTGCGACGAGCGCCTCGATGTGCGAAGCGGCCTCGTCGGCCGTCTGCCTCATCGCGCGGGCTTCGCGCGCGACGACATCGGCTGTCCACATCGCCGGCGTTGCATACAAGATCGCGCCGCCATCACCCACTGAAATCGCGCCGCCCTGGGCGAGGCGGGCAACAGCGTCGGCGGTCTGACTCTCATCCGCGTGCGCTGTGGTGGCGAGCTCCGTCACGGTTTTAGGACGACTGCGGTAGATCAGTTCGAGCAGTGCCCTATCGTCCATGTCCGCCTCCGGAGCGTGTGTCAGCACCATCCTGGCCCATGCGACCGCATCCGCGCGCCCTCTTGCGGCCATGGCCGCAAGAGGAGATTGTTTGTCCGCTTCTGTCCATGCACACTGAACTCGATCGAGGTTCATGGCTTCGTATGCGCGAGTAGGAAACCAGTGGATCCGCTAACAGCCAGTCGACGGGAGCCAGCGACATGAACGGCATGACAAGCACGAACAAAGGTTTTGTCCGCGTTGTCGCCGTCTCGATGGCTGCAGCGCTCGCGCTGGGAATCACGGCGTGTACAGCGAGTGCGGCCGATGAACCGTCGTCCTCAAGTGGGCTCACCGTTGATCTCGGCGAAGCGCCCAACCAGGATGTCGTCGCTCTCTACACGGATCGCAACACAGCAGTGACCGCGGCCATCGATGCACTTCCCGAGTTCATCGAGCAGGCGCTCGAGCAAACAGGAGTTCCCGGCGCATCAGTCGCGGTCGTCTCGAACGGCGAGGTCCTGTTCGAAGAAGGATACGGTGTGCGAGATGTGACGACGCAGGAGCCGGTAGACATCGACACCGTGTTTCAGATCGCGTCTTTGTCCAAACCTCTTTCGTCGAGCGTTGTGGCCAAAGCGATCACCGAAGACGCCACTCTGTCCTGGGAAGATCCGGTAGTCGAATACCTCCCTGATTTCGCACTGAGCGACCCGTACGTGACCGAGCGTGGCAAGATCGCAGATTACTTTTCGCACCGTACCGGCCTTCCGTCCGGCAGCGGCGATGACCTTGAGGACATCGGCTTCGATGTCGACTACATCATGGCCCACATGGACCAAATCCCTCTGGCGTCCTTCCGCGACTCGTACCAGTACTCCAACTTTGGACTGACAGTGGGCGCCCAGGCTGTGGCGGCATCACGCGGGCAGACGTGGGAGCAGACCGCGGACGAACTGCTGTTCGATCCGCTAGGCATGACCTCGACAACCACTGTTCATGACGAATACCTCGCCAAAGACAATCGCGCGGCGATGCACGCGCGTACCGGAGAAGGGCAGTATGAGCAGCTGTTCGACCGTGACGCCGATGCCGAGGCTCCGGCCGGCGGTGTTGCCTCAACCGCCAGCGACATTGCGAAGTGGATGAACATGGTGCTGGCCAATGGCGAGGTAGACGGCGCAGGATTCATCGACCCGCTCGTGCTCGCTAAGACCTATTCCGCCCATTCGATCACCGGCGGCGACGCCCAAAACCTAACATCGCGCACATCGCACTACGGGTTCGGCACAAACGTAGGCACCACCGTGACTGGCCGAGTCAACATCAGCCACTCTGGCGCATTCGGGTGGGGTGCCGCCACCAACGCGACAATGATTCCTGATCTGAACCTCGGGATCGTTGTGCTCACGAACGGAGCACCATCGGGAGTTCCAGAAGCGATCGTCTCAGAGTTCGTCGACCTCGTTCAGTTCGGCGAGGAGACGCGACCCTGGTTGGACCTGTGGCAAGTTGTCTTCGCGCACTTCGCCGATCCGGCGGGTGACCTGGCCGGTGAGGAGCCCCCCGCGGGTGCCGCCGCACCGGGTCCGGCCGCGGACTATGCCGGTACGTATACGAGCCCCTACTTCGGCAACTTCATCGTGACTGAAGAGAACGGCACCCTCACCGGTGCACTCGGCCCTGAGGGTGGCTACACGTTCGAGATCGATCCCTGGGACGGCGACACACTGTCGTTTGTGCCGACCGGTGAAAATGCGCTCCCCGGTTCACTCTCGTCAGCAGTCTTCGTCCGTGAGGGCGGGCAAATCACCGGTGTCACTCTGACCTACTTCGACAGGTTCCCCGCGCCTGATCAGGAGCCCAACGGGCTCGGCGTCTTCACCCGAACAGACTGAACTATCGCCCTGCAGATTGATTACATCGTGTCTCGCAACCCCGAGCACCGGCTGGGCGAATTCAAGTGGTCACTGCGAAACCATAAGGGCCTCTTGCGCAAGCTGATCGGATGCGCACAAGTATGGTCCCGGTAACGGGGTGTTCGGAAGAATTGACTGTGGCTGTGGGACGGCCTTGAGACTTATTACCTGTCGCTACATCGGTTGGGGCTGTTACTGATGCAGGGACGAGCTGGCTTTAGTTGCCCCACGACTCACACTTCTTCACTCCCAATCTTGGTGTGCGATCCGGGACGGTAACCGCGAGTCGGGAGCACACCGTCGACGCGGTCATTTCTTGATCCGGCAGCCCTCAAGTAGTTTTGGACGCATCCGACATCGTCGCCTAAAACCCCGAGAGGCCCCCGTGCTATCGCTTGTGTATGTGAGTGTCGCGACCAGTCCAATGACGGATGAGGACATTCTCAGGATCCTCGCCCAGTCGCGCGCCAACAATAAGCGTGACGATGTGACCGGCGCTCTTCTCTACCGGCCGGACCGGTTTATCCAGATTCTTGAGGGCCCCGATGACGAGGTACGCAAGTGGTTCGGGATCATCCAGGCGGATCCCCGGCACCGCAATGTGCAGACGATCAGTGAGAAGCAGATCGTTACCCGACAGTTTCCCGAGTGGACGATGGGGTTCAAGCCCGCGACGGACGACGCGATTGCCGGTATTGACGGGTTTGAAGACTTCTTCCGTGCCCGCACGGGGCTCGACCGTATCAAGCATGCCGAAAACGAAGCGCAGCAGATGCTGGAGTGGCTCGCCGAGTACTGGATGCCCCGCCGCTAAGCTCGCTGACGCCTGACAACCGGGGGTCCTCACGGGGTGCACTTCCCTGGCGCAGGTGTCGCGATGGCGATAGCGACACTGCACTGCGACTCGCTGTGAGTGCCGACCGCACGCGGAACCTTCCTACTGGTAAACGCCGGCTCGCGCTCTCTGCGGCATTCTGACCGGGCACAAAGGGAGTCATTGAGTTATCACGACCCCGCCGAGCGTCCAACTCGACGACCACTCCGAGTTCAGTGACCTCCCGAGAAATCGGGGATCGGTTCGCCTTGTTATGTTCGCAGCGCGCGGCGTTTTTCGTAGCGGTGGGCTCGGTGGAGTGCTGGGTATGCCAACCGCAGCAGTGCGCCAGCGACCCGTATCGGCCTGCGGATCATGTCGTGCGCGTCAAGTGTGCGTTCGAAACGGCGGGTATAGTCGGCGAACTCGGTCGATGTCCGTCCGGTGCTTCGTGCGGATACTGTGGCACCCAGGCGCGGGGCGTAGCCGATTGAGAGTCCGTGTTGTCGCAAGTGGATGGCGAGGTCGATGTCCTCATGGAACAGGTCATCGGTATCGCGGCAGGCCGAGGACCGGATCGATTCCCAGGCCGACCGCCGCAGTGCCATATTGCAGCCGAAGAGAAACAGGTCGCGACCGCTGACGACGGTAAGTACTCTGCGCGCGAAGTTGTCTATCCAACGGTTCACCGCCGTCAGCGGCAGGTCGTAGTAGCCGACCGGGCCCGACGTCGCGGCGACTGTGGTGGATTCAAAAATACGGGTCAGTTCATGCACCCAGCCGGCGTTCACAATTGTGTCGGCGTCTATCCTGGCGATTACTTCACCGCGGGCTTCGTCGAGGCCACGATTGCGGGTCGGTATGAGTCTCTGTTCATCTGTCTGGGCCACGATCCTCACGGGCAAGCCTGCCGCGGCGGCCGCCGAACGAGCTCGGGCGACGGTGTGATCAGTCGACATGTTGTCGACTACCAGTACCTCGAAGGCAGGGACGCTCTGCGCACTGAGTGCGTCTATGCACCGACCGATTGTCTCTTGTTCATTGAACGCGGGGATCACTACTGAAACGCGTAGGGGGCTCGGCTGGCTGTTCTCAGGAACGCAGCCAGCATCAGACAATGCGCGGCGGCGTCGATGGGGCACAAAACCGAAGATACCGGAGATTCTCCAGTCCGGCCTCACCGTACTGAGCCGCGCAATCCAGTGCATAGCTTCGAGCGAGCGATCTTTAGCGCGGGCTACGTCTTGCAACCCTTCGACTACGAGGTGTCGCGTCGCGTCGGAACCCTAAGGAGATTGCTTGCAGCTTGGGCGGGCCAGCGCGAGTATGATCCGGGAAGTCCTTTTCACCTATACCGCCCACACCATAAAACGTCTCCAAGAAATTGCGTGCTACCTCGATGAGTTGTTGCTCAGACATCTGAGCTTTGTCGATGGGACTTGGGGCAGCGGGCAGACCGACGGTGAAACCATAGGTTCCTTCAGCTGGACCGTTGAGCCAAGAGAAGTCATAGCTGATCCGCCCGCCGAGGTCGCGCCTATCGCTGACCTGGAACCGTTCATAACCAACGTTGAATTCAAAGCTGCCCATATGGTCACCCTAGCTTCGCATTGCGTCATTTCCAGGCCGCGACAATATAAGTGCACCCACATCTGCGCCGCGGTTCGAGATCGGAGCAACCTGACAGACGTGCGGTCCAATCTTGGAACACATTTGGCCGTGACTCGTAACCCTTGGGTTATGCGACGTCTCACCTTTGGCGCTTTCAGCGCCGACGAACAGCTGGATTTCCGGGAATTGATAGGTCTCGTAACTATGTATCGAAACTATGTGTTTGAATCGGTGTACTCACCATTGGTTTCGAGACACTGCGAGGCGTTATGTCAAAGTTGATCGGGTATGCCCGGGTATCCACGAAACAGCAATCCGCCGACCGGCAAGAGGCCGATCTACTGGCGGCGGGGATCCGACGGGACGATCTGTACGTCGATCATGGCGTCTCGGGTGCCCGTGCTTCCCGCCCCCAATTCGATCAAGCGCTCAGCGCATTGGAGAAGGGGGACACCCTGGTGATTACGACGCTGGACCGACTGGGACGCTCGACGCAGAACATGTTGACGTTTGCCGACGAGCTGCGCGGACGCGGCGCCGCGCTCCGGGTCCTGAACCTCGGTGGGGGAGACGTCGACACTTCTACCCCTATGGGGTCGATGTTGTTCACGATCATGGCTGCACTGGCGCAGATGGAACACGAGATCAAGCGAGAGCGCATCGTGGACTCAGTGAGCAAGCGGCGTGCTGCCGGTCAGAATCTCGGCGGTCGGCCGCAGCGGGTCACGGACAGTCAGATCCGCAGCGCTGTTCGCCTGGTCGACGGTGGGGAGCCTGCCGCGCAGGTCGCTCGGGATCTGGGGATGTCGCGGGCCACGTTCTACCGCCGGTCAAAAGACCTCCGCCCTTAACCCTGAAGCTGTCTATAACGGTATGCCAGGAACTTGCGTGAGGCCGCCAGAGCGCCAACCGCTGCCACGACCCCTCAGATGCGCCGAGCAGCCACGTTCGATGCACGGCGGGTGGACTGGTGCACCCGTTGCGGACGACTGTCTCACGCAAGGGTCCCTTGCCGACGCGTTCTTCAGGTTGGGTTATCGGACCCGTCAATATCTTCACGGCTCATCGTGACGCTCGTGCTGCGGGTTTATGTCGGACTACTGCTACCGCTGTAGCCTCAAACTGCGAGAGGAGAGCGACGATGAGCGACGGCTGGGCGATCACCGCTGCGGTGGCTACGGCGTTGAGCGCGATTGTGGTTGCGGTTCAGGCGTTCTACACCCGAAAGAGTGTGCACGATACAGCCCAAACACTCGAGCTGGCGCGGAAAGAATTCGATCGGGGTAGCCAGCTGCGCGTGCAGGCTGAGCGGGCGCGAATTGATGAAGAAATGCCCCGCCTCACACTGGACGCGGGTATGGGCTACCGAGGTCCGTTGCGCCCTCATGAACAGTTCGGTCTGAACGAGATCACTGGCAATTATGTGAGTGCGATCGCACGTACGTCGTTTCGAATGCCGGCCGACGGTGAAGAACTCATAGAAGCTGCCTTCGATGTGTCGATCCTCAACGACGGACCTCGATCAGCGGTGGTGACCATCGAACTTCCGCTCGGAGATCCAATCGTTTCACCACATCATCAGCGAGTTGTTATATCGACAGGTGGGCACCACAAGGTGACCGTGTCGATCATTCGCCCCCTGTCTAGATGGGTAGACCTAGCTCAACGGGACGATGTCGAAGTCGCTCTTCAGCTTGAATACGTTTACCCGGGGGATGCGTCCGCGACCGAGATGCATCAGGTCTTGGTGAATGGCAGTATGTATTCCCCAA
>DASYMY010000565.1:0-2333 GCA_036008825.1 Glaciihabitans sp. | reverse complement strand
CCATGGCTGGAGCGCGGTGCACTCTCCCGTGCACGACGTCCGAGCTGTGCCCGGGCGACGAATGAGCTGTTTGCCCCGTCCGCAAGTGGGATCATCCGTCACCCGGGTTCTCGGCTAGATACGTGAGTTAACAACCGGAGTGCGCTCTCCCGACTACGAAACGCGAGCCTCGCTGCTGGCAAGAGCGCGCGCTTTGAGTTGTTCATATTCCGGCTGACTGATGGCGCCTGACGTGACGAGCTCCCGTGCTTTGGCGATTTCCTCAGCTGCCGACGGTGCGGCAACGGACCGAATGTACTCATCGGTATCCGCCCGCGCTTCATACGCAGCCGCTGCCCGACGGGCTCCCATTGCACGACCCCGGGAGATTACATAGATCAGAGCCGTGATGAAGGGGACGAACACCAGGAGGATGATCCACATCGCCTTCAACCATCCGTTGAGCTCGGTGTCACGAAAAATATCAGCCACGATCGCGAAAAGGATGACCAGATACGCGAAGAAGATGTAACCCCAGATGAAGAATCCTAAAAACTCCCAGAAATCCATTTTGATTGACCTTTCCCACTGTGTGACGACAAAGAGTGCCGTCGGATTCACCGTATGGTCGCCTCTTTGGGGTCACGTCACCCGCCAAGAATGACCGTCTTTGTCGGAGCACCAGCCCAGAGGCGGCCTCAATGATCATGATGTGGCCCTGTCATCACCCGCGGGGGATGAGGTAGAGGTAGACCAAGTATGTGTTTGCTGGTACGACGGGATGAGATGCACCGAAGTGCTCCCCCGGCTGGCGAAGGGATCAAGACGCCATGACTCTCTACTTACCGGAAACCGACCCTGAGCGACTCGTTGACCGCGCTTCGCTCCTCTCCGTCCTTGACGATGCACTGCACATACGACTGTCTGTGGTTGTTGCCCCCGCTGGCTACGGCAAAACCACCCTGCTCCAACAGTGGTCGCATACCCACCCGGAACTGACCTCCGTCACGCTTACGTTGGAGAACGACGATAACGATCCCGACCACTTCATCAATCATCTGGGGGCACGCTTACGTGTTGCCACTGGAGCTCCTGAGCTGCCAGAGCATCGCAGCCTCGTCATCCTCATCGACGATTTGCACCGAGTGACGAACCGTCATACACATGCTTTACTGGCTGACCTCATCCACTACGCACCGGGGTCGACCCATTTTGTGGTGTCCTCGCGCACCACACCGCCGCTCGCTCTGAGCCGATACCGTCTCGCGGACGATTTGCGCGAAATAGGCCAGGAAGCACTCGCCTTCACCGAAGCGGATGCCGGGAGGCTGCTCGAGAATGTGATCGGTCAGCCCCTCCCGCCCGACCAAGTCACAGAGCTGTGGCTCCACACGGAGGGCTGGGCCGCAGGATTACAGCTGGCCGCTCTGTGCCTGAGAGACCAGCCAAACACCGCAGCCACCGTCGCTGGACTTAGCGGAAGCACACGGCTCATCGCTGACTACTTCCGTGAGGAAGTTTTCGCCCCACTCCCGACCGAGCAACAACAAATTCTGCTCGAGCTGTCCGCTCTCGACACACTGAGCGCTGATCTCATTGCCGCTGCCATCGGAACACCACATGCCGAATCCGTGGTGAACATGCTGGAGCACGAGTCGCTGTTCGTTGTCATCGATGCCGACAGACGAGGATGGTTCCGCTTCCATCGGCTTTTCGCTGAGTTTCTCCTCTCCCAACTCCGAGCGGATGACCCAACGCGCGAGCTCACCATCCTGCAATTCGCGGCGCAATGGCAACGAGACGGCGGGCGGGTCGGTGACAGTCAGCGGGTGGTACGCAGCCCCGCTGCCCGCGGTACTAAGCCATCCGCTGATTCCGCAGATGTGCTCATTGCGGGCGGCCGTGCCCACTTTGTGGCGGGAGATATGCGCGAAGCTCGGGGTTGGCTATCCCGCGGTGTCATTGCCGCGGGTGGCGATATTCGCGAACGGATCGCGGCAATTAGCGCACTGTCGCTGGTCGAAGCGTGGAGCGGCAACAACCAGACCGCCGCTGCCCTCGTTGCCGAGACTCTGCAGACCGCGCGCAGCGCGGGGATGCTCACTCATCCGTGTCTCGCCGACGCTCAATTAGCAGCGGTTCTGACCTCGCTCGCCGCCGATGACTCGTCGCCAGGCTCCGCTGTTCAGCACGACCTTGTGTTGGCCTGGCTTGCCAATAATCACCATCCCGCAAATCGCGATGGGATCCCCTCCGCTGAGGTCGTCACCGAAACGCCCCACACTCCACGAGATCAGAGCGGAGTGACAACTGGTGGCCCATCTCTGGCAGAGTACGAGCTGCTCGATCCCTTG
>DASYMY010000564.1:0-8323 GCA_036008825.1 Glaciihabitans sp. | reverse complement strand
GACCGTCATTGTGGTCTCAGCCCTTGGGTCGTGGTCTCTGCTGCGCTCAGCAATCGTTAGATAACGGGGTGGCCGTCGGCCGCAGGCATCCGCTCTATCGTGTAAGTGATTTACGAGATGGGGTCGCCCAGAATGCGGTCGACGGTCTGCAGCAGAGTTTTGTCGGCAATGATCCGAAAATGGCCGGCTGTATCGAGGCGGATATTGGTCGCTCCCCCGAGCTCGCTGCCTCCGGGGATGTGCGGGTCGAATACGCCGTAGATCGAGGTGATTCTCGAATTCACTTCCAGATTCGCGGCCAACATCAACGTCGTTTTGTCTCTGGGCGAGAAGGCGCGGATGCTTGGAATGAAGAACAGGCGTGCGTAAATCGACCCGGAGAATGGGGTGGAGATCGCGATCATTCGGCTGATCCGTCTCTCAGCATCGAGCAGAACCATCACGTACTTGCCGATCAACCCGCCTTTGCTGTGCGCGACGATGGTAACTCGGGTGAGGTTATGGTTTGTGATGTAGTCAGCCACCAATTGCGCGCTAGCAGCCACGGTTGCCGCATTACGACCGAGCGGGGTGACCACGTGCACGGGATGCCCGTTGGCGCGGGCTCGATCGGCAAGTGGGCGCATAAATTGCCAGGTCTCATAGATGCCCGGTAGCAGCAGGATGGGGTCTTTGGTGGCGGCATCTGTGAGGTAGTCGGCTGGGTTTCGCCGAAAGACAAACGAATGCACCTGCCAGAACGATACGTACGCGTAGTCAAGGCCCCAGTACCAGAGCTTCGCAATCGGGTTCATGCTACCGAACCGCCGATGTGTCTGCGATAAACCCCACAATCGCATCGGTGAGTTCGTGTGGGGCGCCGTGTTGTACCACGTGGGCTTGGCCGGGGATCTCTACACACTGGCCGTCGACGTTGGTGGCGGCGAGTTCGTGGCACCATCCTGATTTGGCAATGGGGTCCTTTTCGCCGCGCACAACCAGCAGCGGTGAGGTGACCAGCGCGGCACGCTCCAGGGTGGGGTAGGTCATCATTACGGGAAGCATCGCGAGATACCAGCGCGGTCCGGCCCGAAGATAATCCGTAAAGACCAGGGTGTTGGCGATCGGAGTTTCCTTCGTGCTGTCGAGACTGAGAGCGGCCGCCTGCCAGAGAACTGACCGGCGATCAGGGTCAACCACAGGGCCGATCAGAACCGTGTGTGACACCAGATCCGGGCGGATCACCGCCAGCTCAGTAGCGAACTGGCTTCCCATTGAATGCCCGATAACAACACACGAGGTGATGGTCAGTTCGTCGAGAGCGTCCGCGATCACCGCAGCATAGGCGTCGATAGACAGCGGCCGGTGGGGCCTCGGGGTAGCCCCAAAACCGGGCAGATCGAGGGCATACACATCGCCGTGCTGAGACAAAGCCTGGGCGAGGCGGTAAAAGTAGCGGTGAGACATCCCAATTCCGTGCAACAACACAAACACGGGAGCCCCGCCGGAAGAGGTGAGTGCGGGGGTACGAAATACGTGACTGTGGAGCTGACCAGACGAGAGCACCCGGTACGGCTGCGGTCCACGCGGCAATGGAATTGGTGAGCGCACACCCGTTACACGCCGAAAGAGGGAAGTCATCATCTGACAGTAGAGCAGTTGCCTGGTGCGCACGCTCACACCAATTGCACCCCGCGCTGCAGGTGGGCAAGAGCCGCCTGCAGAACGTGCGCGGGCAGCCGGGTCTCCCCCGGAATTCCATGCACAAGGAACCCCGACAGTTGTGACCGGTTCACGATGACCGCAGACAGGCCGCGGATCCTGCTGATGATGGTGGGGGCGTTGATCCCCGCATCATCGGGCACCACCATCACCACTCCCGTGAAGCGCACTCCAATGTTCTCGCTAAAGAACCGCGCACGAGCGGTGAGTGTGCGAATGGGGCGCTCACGCCAGCCAAAACCTTCTCCGGTCACTTCGCCGCCGCGCACAACCATCAGCGATTGCCGATCCTCGGACAGCAGCGCGAATAACCCGGTGGGTCCCAACACAATATGGTCCAGCTTTTCTTCCGGATTACCGCCATCCACATCGGTCGAGACGTCATGCCAGACCGTGAAATCCGAGCCAACCGTTGCCAAGGCGTGTGCGGTGGCTTCCTCTGTTCGCGCCGCAGCCATCATCTGTCGAATCTCTGACGGAACGGATGCCACCACTGACGGGTCATACGGATCAAACGAACCCACCAGCCCACCGGGCAGGTTCGTCTCGGCCCACGCCCTGGCGGCCTGCACATACTGTAGGTGCCACCACCGACCCGGCTGGCCAACGCTATAAGGGGTCGCCGAGCGTGGTTGCTTCGCCCGCTGGGTTCGCTGACCTCGACTAGACGGTGCCGCCGGTGCAGCGGCGGCCCGGTCGTACCGCGCCCGTGCCTCTGCGGTGCCTATCTGTTCCCACGCCGCCTGCACGGCATGAAATTCTGCCGCGACACCACCGGTGTCTGGATGGGTTCGACGCAGGGCCCGCCGGTAGGCACGACGAAGGTCCTCATCCGATGCGGTCGAAGTGACACCGAGAACGTTGTAAGCGGAAGTGCGCGCAGCCATGCAGCCATTTCTGTCAGGGGAACCCCACGACTTTACTCAGCCCAATCGTGAGAGAGCTGATGCGCCACGCAGTGCAACACACACCTAAGCTAAACGCATGTTCCGACGAATGGCGGATGCCGCTTTCCGCGACTCCCAGGCAGCGCAGGTGCACGACCCGCACGTCTTCGCCGTCAACAGCCTGTGCGACACGTTGATGAGTCAGAAGCCGGGATCCCAGGTTCCCTACGTTGCCCCGCACTACAACGCCGCCAGAGCGAGCATTCTCACACTGCAGTCGAGCCCAGGGCCCTCCTCCGGCGGGGAGTCAGGCTCCGGGTTTGTGTCCTGGGAAAACGACGATCCCGCCTCCGCTCGGATGAGCCAAATCTTTACGATCGTCGGACTATCCGACGAGCACATGCTGCCGTGGAATGTGTACCCCTGGCACGTGCCCCAGGAATATCCCGGCGGGCTACCGCCGCACCTGGTGTCAGAGGGTGTTGATGCCCTCGGTCAGCTCATTGAGTTGCACCCCAACATTCGCGCGATTGTTGCCCACGGTGGTGATGCGAAACGCAGTGTGCGCACACTTCTCAGCAAAAAGAAGTTCGCCGCATACACCCGACAACGTGATATCAGGGTGTGGGAAGCACGCCACCCGGCCAATCGTGCATTTGTCCTACCCAAGGACGAACGGGCCGTCGCGCTAGAAAAACTCTGCCAGACATACCGCGAAGCCATGACCTACGTAGGTCTGGCCGAACATGACGGACCCGAAGAGGTCGACGGTGACCTCGCCACCCTTGAACCCACCATCGCCCGCGCCCGCTTTATCAAACCGGTCAAGCTGGTGACTTCCGGTTCGGAACTAGTGGCAGAAGTGGGTGATGTGCTCAGCGGCCGCACGGATGGTCACACCGATGATGAAACCCGCAAACTTGTGCGTGGGTACCTCAGCACCATGTCTGCCGGCAGACGCACCGAACTACTGGTGGAACTTGTCACCCAGCGGCTGAACTCCTAAACCTCGCCTTTCACGACCAAAACTGGGCAGTCACAGGTGAGAACAAGACCGTGACTGACGGAGCCGAGAAAAAACCCTTGAATGGCACCGTGCCCTCGCGAGCCCACAACCAGCAGAACAACCGAGCGGATGACCGCCTGCCGCAGTAGCACCGCCGTCGGCCGACCCGTCTCGAGGTGCCCGGCGACGTCCAGGTCGGGGTAGGCAGTACGAATGCGGGAGACCACCCGCTGTACAACGCGCTCCTGAATTTCCCGCTCGTCGGTGAGCTCATCCTCGTCCCGTCCCGCCCTCTCCGGGGAGGGCCAGGCGTGCACAACGTGCAGAGTCTCTCCTCGGCTGTGAGCCTCGTCAGCGGCAACTAATGCGGCCGTCAGCGCAGGCGGTGAGTCGTCAACTCCCACAAGAACTCCGGCCCGGTCCGTCCACGGCGAGCGCGGGATGACTGCGACGGGCACAGCAGACATCCTCACCAAACGGGCAGCAAGCGACCGCCGATGATAGGGCGCATTGTGTTGAGGTGTGCCCACGATGAGCAGACTTCCCGGCGGGCACTGGCCAACGATCTCGCGTTCCGGGTCCCCCGTTCGCAGTACCGGGGTGACCGTACAGTTCGAGGATTGCCGCTGAACCCACTCCACTTCTGCTGCGAGAGCCTGCTCGGCGGCGATTCGCACAGAGTGGCTCAGTGCGAGGGCGTCGTCAATCACGGTCACCAATCGGAGATCCCCCGGTCGCCGGTGTGCGCGCTCCAGCGCCCAGAGCACAGCGGCGTGCGCTGACGCAGATCCGTCCCACGCAACTACCTGGGTTGCAGACATCCGCCTCTCCTTCAAGTGATTCGTTAGGTGATCGAAACTAACCGGACCGTGCTGCTGATTTACATCCGGATGTCCCCCGTACTGTCGGGCGCGATGACGATCGTGGCGCACCGAATATTGTTGACGAGCGCGTGGCTGACAGAGCCGAGGAACATGCGGCGCAGGACTCCGGGGTGATGAGTGCCGACGGTGACAAGCGTTGCGTTCTGAGCGCGGTGCAGCAGAGCAATGTTGGAAGGTTCGCCGTCCAGGTGACAATGGGTGCGCAGTTCCGGATAGGCGGCAGTCACGGCGGCGAGCGCGATGTCCATAACGACTTCGTCGGCCCCCGACCGCCCTGAGCGGGGAGAGGCATCCTCCCGGGACCGCACAAGGTGAAGCTCTTCACCGGTGGCATGCGCGAACTCCGCGGCAAAAAGTACAACGGCGGTGTCGGCGGGTGAGTCGCCCACACCAACAACCACCCCGGAACGGGGTCGACTATCGCGCACGGGAATTACGGCTACAGCACCCGTCGTAAGCGCCGCCAACCGGGACCCCAAACGGGAGCCGTACCAGAACCCGTCTGCATCACGCGCTTGGGCTCCGACGACAACCAACACTTTTTGGGATGAGTACGAGTTGAGAACGTCGCCGGGGTCCCCTCTGATCACGTCGGTGAGGAGATCCAGGCTGGGGTTGGCCAGGCGCACCTCAGCAGCCCGAGCGGCAAGAAGAAAAGTGGCGTGAACAATGGACCGCTTTGTCTCAAGTTCGTTCACATACAACGCGGTGTTGTCTACAACGCGAATCAGACGCAGCCGCTTATCCGTTCGCAGAGCCCGCTCGAGGGCCCACTCCAGCGCTGCATCGGCGTGCGGGCTGCCATCCCAGCCAACAACCGTCTGCTCGTACATACGTTTCCTTCCACCTGCGCCCACTGTGCTGGCGATCAGGTGATGGGTGCAGGGTCGAAAGTCCCGCCTCTCAGGAGATCACCGCTGGCAGAAGCTGGTGGCGTCGAAGACGCTTTTCAGTGGCGATAACGAGAAACGTCGCCGTAGCCACAATGGTTATGCGCAGCCAAGAGTCGAGCCCAATCGGCGCCGTGTGGAACATGCATTCCCTGCAGCCCGACCAGCACAAGGGATGTGGAGATCGCCTGTTCCGTGAATGGGGCTGTCACCTTATGCGATGCCTCGCTGATCGCGATGGCAATCACTCGCAAACCTTGCTTGGCCAGCCCATCAGCGGCCGCCACGACCGCGGATTGACTAATAGGCGTCACCATGCCGAGGGTATCCATCTGCCCAGTGCACAGGTGGAAAACTTTCTCGACAGCTCCTTTGACGACGGTGACGGTACCGGCCGTGTTTGACCGCCTATGCAGCGTCGCCATGCACTACCGATCTGAGCTGAACGAAATCGTCCCCACCCTCGGAAATATCGCCTTAACGTCCTTCTGGTCCAGCCCACCTTTGATACCTGCCACAACCATGGCGCCCTCGGTTGGGTCGCCAATTAACGAACACGTTTGCCCCTGCCAGGTCAGGGCCGCATCGCTACACAACATCCCCCGCGCAGGGTCCACTGCAGCGCACTGCTTGCCAACAAGCCTTCATGAACAGGGCGGATGTCACCGTGCGGCGAGTACCCGCTTCCCGAGACGGTGTAGCGAGTGTCCGTCGTCCATATTTCCCGCACCGTCATTTGGTTTGTGTGAGCGTTCCGGTTTTGTCCGAGCAAATCACAGTGGTGCTGCCCAACGTTTTCACGGCGGGCAGCCGGCGGATCACCGCTCCGCGTTTGGCCATCCGTGCCACACCAATTGCGAAAGTGATTTACTGCTGCGGGCAGCCCCTCGGGGATCATGCCCACCGCCAGGGCAATCGCGGCCGTGAACATGTCTACCGGGTCTTGGCCTCTGGCTATCCCAGTGGCGAAGGTCAGTGCGGCAAGGCCCAAAATCACCATCGTAAGGATTTTGCTGAACCGAGTGAGGATGGTGGTCAGCGGGGTGGCGATGGTGTCCGCTGACCCCACAAGCCGATGAATCTCCCGTAGTTCTGTCTCTTCGCCGGTTGCGACGACAACGCCAACCCCCGTGCCTGAGGTAGCGAGAGTTCCCAAATAGAGCATGTTGCGCCGGTCGGCAACAGGAGTCGAGTGCGGTAGCACCACCTCGTCCTTCACCACTGGTTCGGACTCCCCCGTTATTGCCGACTCATCAACAGACAGTTCGACCCGGCAGATTAGTCGGATATCTGCGGGAATCCGATCACCCGCCTCGACCACAACGAGGTCACCGGGGACTAGATGTTCGGCGGGCAAGGTGCGTTCTTGTCCATCCCGGATTACCCGCGCCGAGGACGAGGGTGACAATTCCGGCGGCCACCAAGACGTCGATGAGAGGGTTTTCGAACTGCCGCGCAAGTCGTCTCACTACGCCTCGCCGAGCTGGGGACGGCAAAGTGTTGTACCCGTACCGGTCAAGGCGGTCACGAGCTTCGTGGGAGGTCCGTCCCACGTCCTGATTGGTGTTGAGAAGAAGCACAACTTCATGGGGGCCAACCCGTGGTGCGTTCCGTTCGCGCGAGGCGAGGAGACCGGCATACCCGCAGGATCACAGGTATGCCGGTGCACCGGGAAGGGTCTTACGTCCTACTCAAAACGTGTAGAGGCGCTCCCGCGGCGGGTTTCAGCGTCCCAGGTGTACACCTGGATACCACCAATGAACACCGTCTCTGCACGAGAAGTAGTGTCGAGGGGGTCGGCTGACCAGATCACAACGTCGCCGTCGAGTCCCTCAGTGAGGGAACCAATACGGTTTTCTAGGCCCAACACGGCAGCAGAGTTCACGGTGAGTGCTTCAAGCGCGATCTGCCGAGGGAGCCCCTCGGTAACGGCAAACGAGGCCTGATGAACCAGAAAGTTGATGGGGATGACCGGGTGGTCCGTGGTGATGGCCACCTTCACACCGGCCGCCGCGAGCGCGGCCAGGTTCGAAATAGCGCGATCACGTAACTCCACCTTCGAGCGGGAGGTAAACATGGGGCCAAAGATGACGGGAATGTTTTTAGCGGCCAAGATGTCGGCAAGTTTGTGTCCCTCGGTGCCATGGTTGACAACCAGTCGGTACCCGAACTCGTCGGCCAATCGCAGCGCGGTGGCAATGTCATCATGCCGGTGGGCGTGCTGATCCCAGGCGAGCTCACCATCAAGTACCCGCGCAAGGGTGTCAAGCCAGAGGTCGCGACGGAACGGTTCGCCTTTGGTTGCGGCGTGCTCACGCTGAGCAACGTAGTGGCGGGCGTCTTCAAATGCCTGACGAATAATGAGGGCAACACCCATGCGAGTTGACGGGGTTTTGTCTTTGGCGCCATAGACACGCTTCGGGTTCTCACCCAGCGCCGACTTTACGCTCACCGCATTGCTGATGAGCTGTTCGTCGATGGTGCGGCCTCCCCAGGTTTTGATGGCTACGGTGAGACCACCGATGGGATTGCCGCTTCCGGGTTTCACTACAACGCTGGTGACACCGCCGGAGAGGGCGTCAACAAATCCCTCGTCGTCAATGTTGATGGCGTCGATCGCCCGGGCCGCGGCCATATTTGGATTGGTCATCTCGTTGGTGTCGTCACCGGCAACGCCGTTGGCCTCTTCGTGAATTCCGACATGGCCGTGCGGCTCAATGAAACCGGGAAGCACCCACTTGCCGGAAGCATCCACCACGGTAGCCCCCTCGGGAATGGCAACGTCCAGCCCTACGGCGGTGATAATTCCGTCTTCGATAACCACCGTGCCGCCCTCGATCGGGTCTGAGGCAACTGGAACAACAAAGCCTCCCGTGATGGCAACGGTGGTGGTTGGGACATGCGGGGTGATGGCTGCAGAAGTCATCCCTCAACGCTATCCGGGTCAGGGACAGA
>DASYMY010000563.1:0-2301 GCA_036008825.1 Glaciihabitans sp. | reverse complement strand
CGGCGGATCACCGGGGTTGACCGATCCGGCTCCGCCAGCCGCTGGGATCGCCCTGAACGAGGTGCATTTCGCCATGGAGAGCGGGATCGACTGGATCGAACTGCGGAACAACTCACTCACGACCAGCCAGTCTGCCGCCGGCCTTTTCGTGGCGAGCAAAAACGACTTCTCCGACAAGGTCGCGCTGAGCGGAACGGTTGCACCCGGTTCTGTCCTCAGCATAGACGTGAGTTTCGCGGAAAACAGTAACGGCGAGGTAAAGCTCTACCTCATCGACTCGAACAATCAGGTGCGTGATTCACACCTGCTCACCCGCAAACCCGGGCGCAATTCCTGGCAGGAATTTCCCGCCGACAGTAACGAGTGGTACAACGGGACGTCCGACACGCGGGACGCGCAAAACAATCCGGCGCGGACCACGGACATCGTGATCAACGAGATCATGGCCGACCCGCCAAGCAAGCAACGGGACGCGGAGTTCGTGGAGCTCCATAACCGCGGAAGTCAGCCCGTGGATGTGAGCGGATGGAAGCTGAAGGAGGGGGTAAACTTCACGATCCCGCCGGGAACGATCATGCAGCCAGGTGCGTATCTGGTCATCGGTGCAAACGCGAGTTGGCTGAACGCAAATTACGCTGGCATCAATGCGGTCGGGAACTGGGATGGCCAGCTCGCGAATTCCGGCGAGATGCTCAAGCTCGACGACGCGAATGGCAATCTAGCTAACGCGGTTGATTACCGATACGGCGGGGAATGGCCCGAACACGCGGAAGGAAACGGGAGTTCCCTCGAGCTTTCGAACCCTTTCGCCGACAACTCGATCGGCGGTGCCTGGCGGGATAGTGATGAAAGCAGCAAAAGCAGCTTCCAGACGTTCACGATCAATGGAGGCGTTTACAGCGACCAGACCCGGGGCGGGGTGAACGACGACGAAATCCGCATCTGGGGCGTGAGCGACACGCACATCATCCTCAAGGATATCGTCCTGCGTCCCACCACCGGGAGCGGGAACCTGTTCACCAGCGGCGAGGTCACAACGCTCAACAACAACAATCTCGACGGCTGGCAATCCCGCGGGACTCACGCGCGGACCTTCCATGATGCAGCGGGTGTGCATCTGGTGGCCGACGGGCATGGCGATAACAAAGCCAATCACATGGAGAAAGCGGCTCCCGCGATGGTTGCCGGCACTGCTTATACCCTTCAGTTTCAGGCCCGCTGGGTTTCCGGGAAACCGCGCCTCATCGCGCAAAGTTGGGACACGTCCTGGGGAGGAACGTTGTTCGTCCCGGTCCCCCTCAATCTCGGAACTCCGGGCGCGGCGAACTCGCGTTTAGCGGCCGCTCCGGCGCCGCAACTGACCGGTCTGCGGCATACACCCGTGGTGCCCACGACCACGCAGCCCGTTACGATCACGGCGCGCGTGTCCGCCACGACTCCATTGGCTTCGGTGGTTGCGTTCCATCGCCTCGATAACATCAACGCAAATGGTGCCTGGAACACGACGCCGATGACCGACGGTGGCACCAACGGCGATGCGGTGGCGAACGATGGCATCTATTCCGCCCAGATCACGCCTGGCAGTTTCGGCGGTTACAACGCGAGCGGCGCGGTCATCGAATTCTACGCCCGCGCTACCGCAACGAATGGCGCGACAGCCGACCTTCCCAAAAGTGGTGCCCTCCAACCCGGCCTTTGGGTGGTGGATAACCAGGTTGCACCCACCGATCTTCGGCGCATGCGCGTGGTGGTTTCCGCTTACTGGCTGGATGCGCTGAATCAGGACAGCGCGACGGGTGGCGATAAAGCGAAGTTCAAATTCAAATACCCCCGGTTCTCCAACCAGTATTTCCCCTGCACCTTTATCTACAACGACAGCGAGCCCTACTATGGCGCTTCTGTCCGTAAGACAGGCAGCCCTTTCACCCGTTCGACAGGCAACAGCCTCGACCGCGCCCGAGTAACCTTGCCTACGGATAACCTGCTCCGCGGCAAAACCCGCGTGTATTGGGACAACGACGGCTCGGGAGGATCGATGCTGCACAACCGGCTCACGCGCTATTGGCTCTACCTTTTTGGCGTCCCCGGAAACCTGGTGGAGGTCTGTCGGGTGGCGCGCAACAACACCGGCTTTGCTGTCCGCGAAACCATGGAGGTGTTCGATAAAGACATGCTCGACCGGATCTGGGAAAACGGCAGCGACGGTCAGTTCTACGAAATGGACGACAAGTTCTGGATGGGCGACGATGGGAACACCCGGTTGGCGGAAGAAAACGGCACTTGGGATTACCTTACCCATCC
>DASYMY010000562.1:0-2859 GCA_036008825.1 Glaciihabitans sp. | reverse complement strand
CGGTCGGCGTGGCCACTGGCCACGAGCATGTGAAGTTCCAGTTGGGTGTCGCGGCGAATGATCAACGAGGGGAAGTGGTCCCGTTTGTCTAGTTCGACCATCTCGGCCATTCGCTGCTCCTCGTTTTTTCCACGCACTTGCACACCTCTTATAGGGAGTGTTCTTCTCTATTCAATCGCCTACGCTGGTGGCACCTCGACAGGTGAAATCGTGATCGGGGATCGAGGCGGAAGGGGTTCGCGCACAATGGCGACCGAAGCCCTCAGGCCCGACCTTCCTCAAAACATTGATCGCAGGTTCTGGGGCTACATCTTTCGGCGCGCAGGCCGCAGGTTTCTGACTAACCACGGTTTCGATATTGCGGCAACATTGTCGTTTTTTGCTGTCCTGTCGCTCTTCCCGGCTCTCATCGCACTGGTCTCATTGATTGGGCTCCTAGGTCGGTCGGATGCAGCCGTTGATGCTCTGCTTGACGCATTCGAGGTGGTCGCGCCCGGGGGAGTCATCGAAATCATTGCGGGTGCCCTGGACTACTTCAGTCAAACCACCACAGTGGGGTTTGGACTTGTGGTCGGGGTGAGCGTCGCAGTCTGGATCTCGTCTCGGTACGTGACCGCCTTCAGTCGAGCGATCAACCGGGTGTATGGAGTCCGCGAGGGACGACCGTTCTGGAAGCTCAAGCCACTGCAACTGCTTATTACCGCGATTGCCGTTTTGCTTCTACTTATTGTTGCGGTTGTCTTGCTCATCTCTGGTCCGATTGCCGACGTGATCGGCGATCTACTGGGCATTGGTGAGACTTCGCAAGCTATTTGGTCCATCGCCCAATGGCCCATCCTTGCGTTCGCAGCCATCAGTATGGTTGCGCTCCTCTACTACGCGACCCCCAACGTCAAACAGCCCAAGTTTCGATGGATGGGAATGGGGGCGGCCGTGGCATTGCTCATCATTGCTACCGCGTCCGTCGGGCAGGCTGTCTATCTGCGCAACTTCCCTAACCTCGATCTCACCTATGGGTCGGTTGCTGGCATATTGATCTTCCTGCTGTGGATATGGTTCGCCAACATTGCGCTGATCTTCGGCGCCCACATCAACACCGAAGTGGAACGCGTACGCCAGCTGCAGGTGGGTATCCCCGCGGAAGAAGAGGTGCACCTGTTTCCCCGGGATACCAGGAGCACCCGACGGCTGGACAAAAGGCGTGAGAAGAACGTCGCGACAGCGCGGGCAATGCGGAAGCGAGCTGCGGCGCTGCGCGGCACCGATGACCAGACGAGTTAATACATTGATGAACGTTGATGTAGTGTGAGGCGCGCCCCCGCCCGTTACCGGCGGCTCTAACAGGAGATTCGCCGAATGACTATCCTCGCCATCGCGATATTCGTTGTCACCGTCACCCTTGTCATCTGGCAACCCCAAGAGACTGGGGATCGGGTGGAGCGCCTTGGGTGGAGCTGTTGTTGCTCTTGTCACCATGGTGGTTCAGCTCTCCGACATCCCTACCGTGGTGGACATCGTGTGGAACGCCACAGCCGCATTTGTGGCCATCGTCCTCATCTCGCTCATCCTCGACGAGAGCGGGTTCTTTGAGTGGGCCGCGCTGCACGTCGCGCGGTGGGGTCGAGGCAGAGGCAGGCTGCTTTTCGCCTTAATCGTGCTGCTTGGCGCGGTGATCGCGGCCGTCTTTGCCAATGATGGCGCAGCGTTGATTCTCACGCCGATCGTCATTCAGATGCTGTTGGCGCTCAAGTTCCCGCCGAGCGCAGCTCTCGCCTTTGTGATGGCCACCGGTTTTATTGCCGACGCGGGAAGCCTGCCGTTGGTTGTGTCGAACCTGGTCAACATCGTCTCCGCGGACTTCTTCGACATCAGCTTTGCTCGCTATGCAATTGTCATGGTTCCAGTGGGTATTGTTACCGTCGCGGCAAGCCTCGGGGTGCTGTTCCTCTACTTCCGCAAAGCTATTCCCGCCAGCTACGACCCGTCGTCCCTTCCTGCGCCCACCAGTGCCATTACCGATGTGGTCACTTTCCGCGCGGGCTGGATCGTCCTGGCGCTTCTGCTGGTCGGGTACTTCAGTGCCGACCCGTTGGGTATCCCGCTGTCGGTCGTTGCTGCGGGTGCTGCGCTGGTCTTGATTGCTGTTGCCGCACGGCAGCCCGCGTTTCTCTTCCGCCGGTCTCGGGCTGCCAGGGTCGAAGCAGTTGCCGCGGGCACCGGGGCATCCGCTGGTGATGTTCTACTGCGGTCGTCAGCGTCAGAGAAGGTACGCCGCGATGGGGACGGCTCAGCTCTTGTGGCTCAGGGGCCGATTGATGGAGCGTCGGGATTGCCGGAACAGCGGCACATTTCCATTCGGAAAGTGATTCGCGAAGCGCCGTGGCAGATTGTGCTGTTTAGCATCGGAATGTATCTGGTGGTCTACGGCTTGCGAAACCAGGGGCTCACCGATGAACTGGCCAAAGTGTTTGGGTTCTATGGGGATCAGGGCATCCTGCTGGCTTCCCTCGGCACGGGGGTTACTGTTGCCATCCTCGCTTCAATGATGAACAACATGCCGACCGTTCTGATCGCGGCGCTGGCTATCGGTTCCGCTGGTGCCACCGGGCTCACCCATGAGGCCATGGTGTACGCGAACATCATCGGCTCTGACCTCGGACCGAAGATCACGCCCATCGGTAGCCTGGCGACGCTGCTGTGGCTTCACGTGCTCGACCGTAAGGGAATGCACATTGGCTGGGGGCAGTACTTCCGCACGGGGATTGTGCTGACCATCCCCGTACTGCTGATTTCGCTGGTCGCTCTCGCCGGATGGCTGATGGTGGTCGGGGTCGGCTAAGGCCGGAGTTAGGCCTTCAG
>DASYMY010000561.1:0-5163 GCA_036008825.1 Glaciihabitans sp. | reverse complement strand
CAGGCAGCGACAAATGTTCTCTGGGTGACGTCCTCAGCTTCCGGAACATCGCCGAGTGATCGCAACGCCATTGTGTAAATCAGCGGTGACCATCGCGCATACAGGTACGTCAGTGCCTCGTGATGACCTGAGATGAAGTCACTCGCGAGCACATTTTCGTCCGTATAGTCTTCGGCCACAACGGCGGGCATCCCATCATTCGCGGGTGTTGGCACCACGGCAGCACGCGGAGTGCCGTCGCTGGCTCTTCCATGTTAGGCACGCCTGCGCACGAACCGCGAGGGCTCAACTCCTCGTATCGAGACCAAAACGGGTCGGACATTCTTGTGAATGTCCGACCCGTCCTGTGGTGCGCGGCCGTGCTTCGCCGCCCTCCGATTGGTTAGTGGCGGTCACCGCCTCGACCATCGTGGTCGCCATCATGGTCGCCATCATGGTCACCATCGTGGTCACCGTTGTGGTGGTCGTCACCATCGTGGCCACCGTAGTGCCCGTCACCATCATGGTCACCGTAGTGCCCGTCACCGTTGCCGTTGTCGGTGTCGATGGTTTGCACAAACAGCGCCAGGTTGTCATCCGCGGCGCTACCCCATGCATAAACGACCGTTGTCGCCGACTCAGTTACCTCAACGTCGGCCGGGCCAATGACTGGATCGGTTGTTCCGGCAAGAGCAACCGCAGCGGAAACTGTTCCAGGTGCAAGGTCCAGGCTGGCTTCATCCGGGTTGCTGAGGTCCTCCACCACCGCCGTGCCGTCCGCAAGGACGTCGACCGCCGGCGCTGCGGCAATGTGCCGCACTGTGAGACGACCCTGGTCATCGCCGTAGTCATCCACCGCGTTGCTGAAGGTGGTGATCGTTGGATCCCCAGCCTCTGTCAGGTGGGCAACAGAGGTGTAGTTTCCGCCGTCCTCCACCGTTACGTCGACCGGTCCAATGATCGGATCGCTGTCGTTGTCCGCGTCAGACGCCGTGACCGCAACCGAGTAGACACCGGCGTCGACATCGAGCGCCTCGGTCAGATCTCCCGGCTCAAAGTCGTCCAGAGTCAACTCTCCGTCCACGTACACATCCACCGTTGTGTCGGGAACAGCGTGAAGAACATACACGACGGCGTCGTCGTATGAGTTGTGATCATGGTCATCGTCGCGTGAGCCCGCAGCAGCAGGCGCAGCCAATCCAAGGGCAGCGAGCACCCCGATCGCGGCGCCGAACGTTACACTTTTTCGCACGTTTACCTCCTCAGTGAAGAGCAGCAATAACTGCTCGTTTGAGAGTGTTTCGTTCGTGCGTGGCTGTTCAGATGCAGTACAGCCCAATTAACATGCGGATGCCGCAACGCGCGACGCCAGCGTGCGGGAACGAGGGGGCGTTAACTTGCGCGGTTGCGGGAGAGGAATCCGCGGAGGAAAACGTAAACTACGGCGGCAACAACGAGAACGATCGCAACCTTGACGAGGAAAAAGACCGCACTCAGCAGGAAGTTCACCAATACCCAAGCGATGACAACCGCCGCGACTACACAGAGGACGGTTACGAGATTCGTTTTGTTCATAACCACAGTCTTCCACTGTCGTTGCGGTGTTCCGCACTTCTCCTCGGGGAGACGGCTGGCGCCCTAGCTGTAGTCGGCCCCAGGAACGCCTGCGACCCGGTAGGTAAAGTCTTCCGAGTCCGGAACGAGCTCCCACACCACTTCCTCCAGCTCGTCGGAGGGATCACCTTCGACCGGACGAACGAAGCTCTTCTGCGGAAGCCCGTTAATGAATTCGAGTTCGATGTTTTCGGTGCGGTCGTTGCCGATGAGGTATGCCGTGTATGTATCGCTCATACATATCGACGATACGGCCTCGCCCCGAATAAAGGGTGAGAACGCGAATTATCGCGTGGCACCCATCAGCAGATTCACTCGTAAACCATGTTTGCTTGACACGGCAACAGCGGGGATACGGGCGGGTTTGCCCGCGTTCTCCAGTCGGGGCAGTGTCTCGAGGACCACATTCTCGAGCCCTCGGGGAACGAAACCGACCACTCCGCTCATCCGACTGTTGGTGAAGATACGAACCGCAACAGGTGCATCAGTGCGTTCCTCTTCAATTGTTCGACGGGACACGAACGCCTGCAGCTCACCCTGATCGGCCAAAGCCGAGATCTCGTCCTGAAATTCGTCGCTTCCCGCGAGCTGGATAATCACTCTTTTGTTTACGGGTATGAGGTCATACCGGTAATCCTTCAGACGCCCTGACCCCGAGTCGTTTGTTGCGGTCAAGCTTGCGGCTTTTTTACTGCGGAACAGATTCATGACGGGCGGTTCCTTCGTTACGGTGAAATTCCAGACTAATCAAGGAGCAACATGACACTGCCCACCGATGGTTCTCCCCAGCTACTGCCCGGTCTGCCCGTAGGTGTCGCGGCGATTCACCGCGGTGAACTGATTGGGGTGGCGATTATTGGACTTATTCTCGGCGGTATCGCCTTGTTCCTCCCCGAGGCGACGCTGCTGAGCATTGCCATCATCTTTGGCAGTTATCTCATTGTGTCGGGCATATTCAGAATCACGTCCGCATTTGTAACTCCGAATCTCAGCGCGGGTCTGCGCTGGATGACCGGGTTGCTTGGCTTGGTGATCATTGTCGCGGGCATCCTCTGCCTCGCAAACCCCACGGGAACCCTGATTGTTTTGGCTTACGTGATCGGTATTGGGTGGATCGCCGAGGGAATCGTCGATTTCACTGTGGGTTTTCGTCGCACAGGGTCGGGGCGGTGGCTAGCGATCGTAAGTGGAGTGATTTCGATTGTTGCCGGGCTTGTGGTCTTCGCTCTTCCCGGCCTTGCGGCCAGTCTGTTTGTTGTCGTTGTGGGAATTATGTTGATTGTGGTGAGCGTCACAACGTTGCTTACGCTCCCGCCCCGCGATAAAAAGAAACCGCGCTCGTCCTCGGCCCAAATGGCGTGACAGCCCCCGCGCCCATACCGTTGACCTCAGGCGACTCGGCGTTTGGACACCGAGTCCCACCCGTGTGCGAGGAACAACACCCCAATGGCGACCACAGCGCCCAGCACGGTGTCGGCAACACGATCGCGGATGATGTCAACCGCAGGCCCTGAATGAGCCTGTGCTGCAATGGTGAGCGCAAGTGGCGTGATTAACACGAGGGCGAGCCCGTAGTTACGAATCACCACCAACTCGATCAGAAACTGCAGAACGGTCACCAGGATGGCCACCCAAATGCCCGTGGGGTTCAGCGTTACTACAAGAGCAAATACTGCGACCCCTACCAGGGTGCCGAGCACACGATGGGCGCCTCGCAGTACCGACATTCGGATGCGGTGACCGTTCTGCAGCACAGCGACGACCGTCATCACCACCCAGTACGCACGCGGGGTGCCAAGAGGAGCCGATAGGGCCGTGGCAATTGCCAGAGCAAGAATTTGCCGGGTCAGGATAATGCGCGAAACGCCATCAAGGGTGAAAGTGACCTTCTGCCTCTCGCGATGAATGGATGCATCGCGGGTGCGGTGACTCGGGTTAATCAGGGGGGTCAGAACAACGAGATACGCAATTGCGCAGCCAAGAGCGAGCAGCCCCACCACCAGCGGAGCCGGCAATGCGGCGCCGCCAGCTGCGACCGGCGCAACCAGGTGCCCGGAAACCCCACACACCAGCACAAAGAACAAGGCGCCGGGCGGGCCAACGGAGAAACCTAAGGTTAATACGCAGGCCGCGGAGGCAACGAAGAACAGCGCAATGAGACTAATTACTGGCAGAGCGGCAGTGAGGGCACCGATGGTGGACGAGACCACCAATCCCAGCGCGATGAGTGGCAGCAAGGTGGCGCGTTCGTGCCGGCTCCGCCCGGACAGGTACAGCGCGGTGAACGTTCCTGTACTAGTGAGCAAACCGAGGTCGGCTCGACCAGCGAGCGCGAAACCAATTGTGGGTATGCCGATGGCCAGTGCGGCCTGAATGGCGATGCCCAACCGTGCCGGGCTGTCACGAAAGGTGAAAAGCGACCGGACGTCTGCCCACAAACTCACAACTGCTCCTTAACGAAAAGAACCGCCACCCAATTGGGTGACGGTTCTTCACTCGTAAACTAGCGACGCAGTCCGAGACGCTGAATCAGCGTGCGGTACCGGGTGATGTCGACGTTCTGAAGGTAACCAAGCAGACGGCGACGCTGTCCGACCAGCAGAAGCAGGCCACGACGTGAGTGGTGGTCGTGCTTGTGGGTCTTCAGGTGCTCGGTGAGGTCGAGGATACGACGAGTCATCATCGCAATCTGGACCTCGGGGGATCCGGTGTCACCTGGGTGGGTAGCGTATTCGTCGATGATCGCCTTCTTGACGGTAGCTTCGAGTGCCATAGATGGGATCCCCTTTCTTCTCATTGCGCGGTGCCCTGCCCTGATGGGCGAGCTCTCTTTATCCGCGGCCGTTGGACGGCAACCTTCAGATCTTAGCAGAGTGGGACGGTCAAGGGTGGCGCCATATCTGCCTTGACGTGCGCGGACACCCCCGCGCAACCAGATACGACGCCACCGACTGAGAACCCGGTCAGCCGCAACAGCCCGTCCGGGTACCCTCCACCACCATGGGAACTGTCACCTCGAGAGTGTGTTCGCCGCGATGGTGTAGCTAGTGGAGTTGTGATCACAACCTACGCGCGCACGTCAGCGGGGCACAGGGTCTTTCGACCCTGACCCCGCCCTGTGACTATGCGGGACCGTCCATCAATGTGACGGTGAGTTCCTGCGCAGCTCCGTCCGCAGTGGTGTAGCTGATGGTGACGCTGTCGCCGGCTTCGTAGCCCTCGATCACTGAGCTCAGCTCGTCGGCGGTCGTTACTGTCTGCCCGTCAACGGCGGTGATGATGTCACCAGCGGTGAGCCCGGATGTTGCGGCAGGGGTGTTGTCGATGACTCCCCCAAGAAGGACTCCGGCCGATTGTTGGGTGGTCGCCAATTGCACGCCGAGGAATGCGGTTCCACCGATCTGGACGGTGTCCGTTTCGACACCGGATTGGATCTGGTCAACAACATCGAGCGCAGTGGCGATGGGAACGGCGAAACCGGTGATGTTTGCCGCACCCGACGATGCGGCGGTGACTACACCGATGACTTCTCCATCGGCATCAACCAAAGGACCCCCGGAGTCGCCCGAC
>DASYMY010000560.1:0-4353 GCA_036008825.1 Glaciihabitans sp. | reverse complement strand
ATCTTCCCGTCGGTCAATTGGTGACGGTGTACTTCTACACGGAGATCCCCACACCACCGAAACCAACCACTGTCACAGTGGAAGATGCTTCGAGTGAAGATGGCTACATCGAAGGCAGCACCGCAACGGTTACATGGCCCGCGTACAACAGTTGTCCCGCCGGCTTTAACTTCTCGGGTTACAACTTCTCGGTAAGCAACGGCAGCACCCAAGGAAACCCCATCGGTGCCGGAACAACATCCTTAGACATCACTCTTGGCTCGCCAGGTGAAACTCGAATCACGTACTACGCAGTGTGCGGCGATCTGCAGTCTGAGGTCTCGGATCCCGCGGTGATTTCAGTTGTTGCCGAGCCAGCCCCCGAGCCCACGAACACGGGGAATGGGAACAGCAACTCAAACAACAACGACAACTCGGGCAACGACTAACCCGTCGTCGCCGCAGGAGTCACCGGTTACAATTGCTTCGCACCAGCGAGGACCAACGGGAGAAAACACAGTGACAGAAGGCGTAGCAGCAGACGTTCGCCTTCTGGCAGGTCGGTACCAGGTAGGAACACTGATCGGTCACGGCGGTATGGCTGAAGTGCACGAGGGAACCGATTCTCGGTTGAACCGTCGGGTCGCGATTAAACTACTTAAGCCAGAACTGGCCAGCGACCCCGCGTTCCGCACCCGCTTCCGTCGCGAAGCGCAAGATGCCGCCAAAATGGCTCATCCGACAATTGTGCGAATCTTCGACGCTGGTGAAGAGACTGTCACCGATCGTCACGGTGACGAACGACAGATTCCATTCATCATCATGGAGTTTGTTGACGGTCGTTTGTTGAAGGACCTCATCGCCGAAGGGCCACTCGACCCCGATGAGGCAGGCCGGATCATCGGCCAAATTTTGACAGCGCTTGAATACTCCCATCGTGCCGGTGTTGTGCACAGGGACATTAAACCGGGCAACATCATGGTCACCACCGCTGGCCAGGTGAAAGTGATGGATTTTGGAATCGCCCGGGCTATCACCGAATCAACCGCGACCATCGCAGAGACCAGTGCCATTGTTGGTACGGCGCAATATTTCTCACCAGAACAAGCGCGGGGCGAGGCAGTCGATGCCCGCACCGATCTGTACTCGGCGGGCGTTGTCCTCTTCGAAATGCTGACCGGCAAACCGCCGTTCCGCGGTGACAACCCTGTCGCCGTTGCCTATCAGCACGTTAATCAGAATCCTGCACCGCCCAGCACACTTCGCGTTGGAATCACCCCCGCCGTCGATGCGGTTGTTCTGCGCGCTCTGTCAAAAAACCGGTTTACCCGGTTTCAAAGCGCCACCGACTTCCGTGATGCCATCGCCGCAGCTCTAGCCGGTGAACCGGTACCAACAAGCAGCTCAAGCACTGATGCCTCTGCAAGCTTGTTTGGAGTAAACCCAGACGCCCTCGCCGAGTCGGAGGAAACTCTGCGAGCGCTAAACATTGACGACGATGCTCGCATCACCCGCACCCAAACTCGTCCCCCAGTTGCGTGGATCTGGGCAGGAATTCTGGTGATGATTGTCACCATCGCATCTGTTTTGGTGTGGACAGCCAATCTCCCGCAGACCACAATCGTCAGTTCACTTGCCGTGACGGTGCCAGACGTTGCTGGACAAACCTACGAGGATGCATCCGCAACATTGGAAGGGTTGTCACTGAACCCACAGAGACTGAGCGTCAACAGCACAACGATAGAGGCCGGCAGCGTCGTCAGGACGGTACCGGAGGCTGGGTCGTCTGTGTCTCGTCAACAAAACGTTCGCATCTATGTATCTCTCGGCAAAACGTCTGTCAACGTGCCCTCCGTTACGGGTCAGACGTTAGAGATCGCGCAGCAGGAGATCACCGCGCGCGGACTAACTGTTGGCACCATCACCGAGCAAGATTCGCCGACAGTTGCCGATGACATCGTGATCGGCACTACCCCTACGGCCAACTTTGCAGCATCCGAGGGTGACACCGTCGACATCATTGTTTCCACGGGAATGGTGACAGTGCCCAACATCGTGGGTCAGACCGCGCGTAGTGCAGGAGATACTCTGGCCGCGCTACAGCTGAACGTCACAGTAACCACAAATAGCGGGTGCTCGGGACGTGTAGTCACCAGCCAGTCCCTCGCCCCCGGTGCTTACGAGCAGTATTCAGACATCACCATTGGTGTGTGCGCGGGCTAAGCCCCTGCTTTCCTACTCGCGGTAGGAGGCCAGCCTGGCTGGTTATTCCGCGCTGGTCACCATCGGTGTGAGTCCTTCTGAGTTCTCTCGCGCTTCAGGCAAACCCGAAACGGCTAACCAGTTGCCGATCATCCGGTATCCGCCTTGTGTGAGCACAGATTCGGGGTGGAACTGCACCCCGAAAATGGGGAGCTCCTGATGACGCAGGCCCATGATCACTCCCCCGGTGGTGCGTGAGGTTACTTCGAGTGAGTCCGGAACAGTTCCATCCACCACTGCGAGAGAGTGGTAGCGAGTTGCACGGAAGGGCTGCGGTACACCCTGATAAAAGTCACTGTCGTCGTGGGTGATCATCGACGTTTTGCCGTGCATCAGCTCTTCCGCGTGGGTGACAGTTGCCCCCATGGCCTCGGCAATTGCCTGGTGGCCCAAACACACACCGAAAAGCGGCTGGCCGGAGCTGAGAGCCGCTGACACCACAGGAATCGAGACGCCCGCATTGGCTGGTGTCCCTGGTCCGGGCGACAACAACACTGCGTCGTAGTCAGCGATGTAGCCGGCTGCGTCAGCCGCAGCAAAATCATCATTGCGCACAACCGTGGTTTCAGCACCCAGCTGCTGCAGATACCCATTGAGTGTGTATACGAAGCTGTCGTAATTATCGATTACGAGCACGTGAGTCATTGTTCTACCGTTACATCTTGTGGTGCTACGAAATGGTCGGCCCACGGGAAGACCCAGAGAACCAGGGCGGTCAGCACCGCCGCAATCAAAACTATCAAAAGAAAAATGCGTACCCACAGAGGGCCGGGCAGGATGCGCCATAGGCCTGCGTACATTAGCTTCCTCCAGCCGCCGGCGTACCGGCTATCTCTGCGGGTGGTCCCCCTGCGCGGGGATACCAGGCATCGTAAACGCCGTATCCAACGAGTCGCTCCGCGGTTGAGTAGAACGGGTTACAAGTGGTGAGGGTGATAAGTCGATCCACCGGAGCTACATCAGGATTCTGGGGAACAGGGTCGAGCACTCCCACCCCGGTGGGTAGAACATATTCGAGGCTGCGGAAAACGTAGCTGTGCCAACCTGCTTCGGTTTCCACATAAATGTGATCGCCGATTTGTAGTTCGTGGAGGTCTTTCAGCTGCCCACCATAGGCCATTCGGTGAGAGGCAATAGCGAAGTTGCCCACCTCTCCCGGCATTTGTGTCGAGGGATAGTGCCCAAGGCCAATCTTGTTGAGTACATCTGACACTCCTACGCCCTGCGCGATGGGACGTGCATAGTCGGCACCCCATCGGGGAACGATCAATACAGCGAACCTCTCGGCGTTGGCTGGCGCCACCATCGTTGCTGGCTCGACGTTCAGCCCTGGATCAGCCGACTCCACGGGCACCGGCGACGTCGGCGCATCCGCTGGTGTGCTGTTTTCCCACTCTTCGCTGAGTTGGGAGGCCACTTCAGCCTGTTGTGATCCCACGATGATGTCGTTGAGCCACAACTGCCAACCGAGAAAGAGCAGCACCAGAATACCGGCGGTGATAAATAGTTCTCCGATGACCCCAACGACACTCACCTTCGGGCGCCGTTTGCGCGGGCGCAAAAAGGAGGCTTCTTCCGGTGTGCTGCCCGTCAAAGTCATACGCCCGATTCTAAGTGGTCACTCTGAACCGGACTGCGGCATTCAGCTGGTCTTCGGCTGCCGCTCAACATTCGGGATAGAATTCTGCGCATGGCGCCCACACCCTCTTCAGAACAGTCCCCAAACCCGGTTTGGTTCAAACCCGTAATGTTTGGCTTTATGCTCATCGGTTTGGTGTGGATCATCACCTTCTACGTCAGTGGAACGTCTTTGCCCGTCCCGCAGCTGGGAACGTGGAATATCCTCGTCGGCTTCGGAATCATGTTCATCGGGTTTTTGATGACCACTCGGTGGCGCTAATAACACCTCGAGTTACACCCATGTAATTATCCCCAGTGTGGATAACCCTGTGGATAAGCGGTGGATAAGCGGTGGATAACTTGTTAGCGGAGTAATGCAACCCCTGCAGCGATGGCCGCGATGAGTGCAACTGCCACCAGGACAAGCAGTCCAATCTGCTGGAACTTCTGACGTCGATTACGAGTCTTGGTGTAGATAAACGCGACGGTAGC
>DASYMY010000559.1:0-2603 GCA_036008825.1 Glaciihabitans sp. | reverse complement strand
GTAGAGGTCCTCGATGGGAGCGTTCCACGGGTCTTCGAGGAACCCGGTCTCGACGGCGCGACCCCAGACGTTTTTGTCAATGGAGTACGGGTTTTTGGCGCTCTGGCGGATGGGCAGGTTGTGCTCTTCCGCGTAGATGATGGCCTTGTCACGGGTGAGGGCCAGGTCGCGCACGGGCGCAATGCTGGTCAGCTCGGGCGCGAGAGCGGCGACAGCAGCCTCGAAACGAACCTGGTCGTTGCCTTTACCGGTGCAGCCGTGGGCGACAGAATCGGCTCCGAGCTGCTTTGCGACGCTGGCGAGGTGACGGGAGATGAGCGGGCGGCTCAGTGCCGATACCAGTGGGTACTGCTTCTGGTAGAGGGCGTTGGCCTTCAGCGCAGGCATGAGGTAGTCGTCGGCGAATTCATCCTTTGCGTCAACAACGATTGACTCAACGGCGCCACAGTCGAGGGCGCGCTGACGGATGTCCTCCATGTTTTCGCCACCCTGGCCGACGTCGACGGCGAGGGCCACAACCTCTTTGCCTGTGGCATCTTTGAGCCAGCCGATTCCGACCGAGGTATCAAGTCCGCCTGAATAGGCGAGGACGACGCGTTCCGTCATTTTTGTGTGTACTCCTTCGAGGTGGGATCGGCGTCAAGCCTACCGGCGCCGACCGTGGTAATCCGGGCGGCGAGGTGCGACACCCGGGTGAGTAGTTGTTCGAGCGGTCCCCGCCCGATAAGCAGTGTCCACAGTGAGCACCCAATCAGGGCGCTCAGCACAAACACGAGCAGGAGAGAGTTGTCGTCGAGGGTTCCGACGATGTCGCCGTGCACGGCAATACCAACAATGTGCACGCTGTACGCCGTCAGCGCCATGGCACCAACACTCGCGAGTGGAAAGAGCACCCACCGCGCATACGGGGTAGCCAAAAGGCAAACCCCAAGCACGCCGAGGACGAAGCCCGTTGAGCCGATAACTTCGAACGGGCTACCGCTGTGCGGCTCGATGGTCAGCAGTTCTGCGACATTGCCAAGTTGCATTGTTGTACCGGCGAGCGGCGCTGTTGCCGTCGCGCTGACCGGCTCGGCAACGGCCAAGCCGATGCCGTATCCCACAACAGTCAGAGCAACACCGGTCAGGGCAATTTTTGCGGCGGTCGCGGGCTTAGAGACATCCGCTCGTCCTAGTGCTAAACCAACCAGCACAAATACGATCCAGATCATGGCCGGATAGTGACCGGTAATCATCAGATCAACGATGGCCGATGGCGCACCGAGCTCGAAAAACGGGCGGATGGTGGCAAGCACAATGGGCATTACGACGGCCAGGATTGCCGCGAGGGTGAGGAGCCGGCGTGGGATCCAGGTGAGAAACGGTAGCGCCAGCACAAAAAGAACTGCGTAGGCGGGAAGGATCACTGCGACCTGGGTTCCGAGGAATTCGAGGAGACCGCCAAGGGCAAAGATCATGGCGGCGCGCGCAAAGATGCGGATGCGCGCTTGCACAAGCGGCACCCCGCTGACCGGCACGATTCTGCCGGAAATCAAAGCGATCGAGAACCCCGCCAGAACGGCGAAGAGGATGGAGGAGCGCCCGTTGGCGAGGTCGAGCCAGGTATCCGGTTCGCCGAAAACAAACTCATCAGAAACACCGAGGTGTGCGGCGAACATTCCGAGCACGGCCAGTCCGCGCGCGACATCAACGCCAACGATGCGGTTCGAGGAGGCGTAGTGGTGCAACCGCGCGCGAAAGGCGCCGCGCTCCACTACTCCCTCACTCGACATTGTGGTTAGGCCCGTTCAAGCAGCCAGACCATTAGTGCTTTTTGGGCGTGGAGGCGGTTTTCGGCCTCGTCCCAAATCACACTTTGCGGTCCATCAATAACGTCGCTGGTTACTTCATAGCCTCGATCGGCGGGGAGGCAGTGCAAGAACAAAGCGTTCTCCTGCGCGTGCCCCATCAACTCGGTGTCAACCCGATAGTTGGCGAAGGTGTTTAGGCGAACAGCTTTTTCATCTTCGCGTCCCATGGATACCCAGGTGTCTGTGACAACAACGTCAGCTCCGGTGACGGCGGCGACGGGGTCGGAGAACACCGTGGCAGATCCCCCGGTGGTCGCCGCAATAGCTTGTGCGTCGGCGACAACGGCGTCGGTGGGAGAGAACTCAGCCGGGGAAGCTACCCGAACGTGCATTCCCGCTGTTACACCAGCCAAAAGGTAGGACTGCCCCATGTTGCTGGCACCATCGCCGAGGAAGGTGACGGTGAGGCCGGCTAGCTCGCCGCGGTGTTCGCGGATGGTGAGCAGGTCGGCCAGCAGCTGGCAGGGGTGGAAGTCGTCGCTGAGTGCGTTGATCACCGGGACGGTGGTACCTTCGGCCATCTCGGTCAGCCCGGCCTGCGCGTATGTGCGCCAGACAATCGCCGCAACTTGACGTTCAAGAACACGAGCGGTGTCGGATGCGGTTTCTTTGCCACCCAGCTGGCTGTTGGCGGTAGAGATGATCAGCGGGTTGCCGCCGAGGTCGGAGATTCCGACGGCAAAGCTGACCCGGGTGCGGGTGGAGGACTTGTCGAATATCACGGCGACCGTTTGGGGTCCGGCGAGCGGGCGG
>DASYMY010000558.1:0-3033 GCA_036008825.1 Glaciihabitans sp. | reverse complement strand
TATTGAAGCTGCCGGCTACCCGTACTACTACGCCATCGGGTTGGCCGATCTCGGGTTACCGGGTGAGTGACGAGAAAAACCCGTCCGACACCCCGGATTCTCCGGCTACTCCGGAAAATCCGACTACTCCGGGCACCCCGGATGAGGGCGAACCGACCGGCGCAATGTCGCTGGAGGACATCGCCGCAATGAACGACCCCGCCGCGGAGGACAAAGCTGCGGACAAAGCTGCGGGCGATGGCCCCGCGGACGATGACGGGGAATCGACGCAGGCAATGTCGGCGATCGACGTCAGGGCAGCCAAAATCCCGCTGCCTCCGCTGGGCGCCCCACGAACCAAGGCCGCCCCACCGGCAGCTACCGGCACCACCGACCCGCTCGACACGCTCTTTCGGGACGACAAATTCCAGGAGCCGAGCACCGAGGCATCCGCTTCGGGGTCAAAAAAGAAGAAGAAAAGCGGCACTGCCGACGCTGCTCCGAGCAATCCGTGGGTACAGGAGCCGGAAGTGCATCGACCCCACACGGTGTTGCTGGGGATCGCGGGCGCGCTTACTGCCATCCTCATTTTGTTGGGGGCGTACCTTTTGGGGACCAACCTGGGGGAGCAGTCGGCGGAAAACACCGCTGCGGAGGCCACCCCAACGCCAACCCCGACGCCCACACCTCGGCCGGGAACTGGTCCGGTTGACCCCGGCGACTACGACTGGGATGACCTGCGCGGCGGCGAATGTGTTGACCCGTTTTTCAGTGCGTGGGAGGAAGAGTTCACGGTTGTGGATTGTGAGGATCCGCACGCCGCACAGGTATTGCTGCGCGGCGAATTCTCTGACGCGGCCACCGCCGCCTATCCGGGAACGGATGCGCTGCTAGCGCAGGCCATCACCGAATGTTCCAGCGAGAGTGTTCTCGATTTCGCCATTGCCGGTCAGGTCAACGACATCCAGATCAGCGCTAGCGTGCCAGCAACCGAGAGCAGCTGGGAAGACGGACTGCGCGAGTACTACTGCTTTGTGGCGCGCGGCAGCGGCGAAGCGCTCCCCGGTGACATGCTCGCCGCGGAGAACGCCACCGAGGAGTGAGCTTTACAGCTCAGTTTCGAACGGCTCCGTTTCGAGCAGATCAGCGACCGAGTTCAGTATCTCGTTGGGGCGGAACGGGTAGCGGGCGATCTCTTCTTCGTCGCTAATACCGGTGAGTACCAGCACGGTGTGCAGGCCCGCCTCGATGCCGGCGATGATGTCGGTGTCCATCCGGTCACCGATCATGCCGGTGTTCTCGGAGTGCGCACCAATTTTGTTCATCGCCGAGCGGAACATCATGGGGTTCGGTTTGCCCACAATGTAGGGCTCACGTCCGGTTGCCTTGGTGATGAGAGCGGCGATAGCGCCCGTGGCTGGGAGGGGACCCTCGGGGCTCGGGCCGGTGGCATCCGGGTTGGTAACAATAAAACGGGAGCCGGCGCCGATCAGGCGGATGGCTTTGGTGATGGCGTCAAACGAGTAGTTGCGGGTTTCGCCCACCACCACAAAGTCGGGTTTGGTTTCGGTCATGATGAACCCGGCCTCGTGCATGGCCGTGGTCAGTCCCACTTCGCCGACCACAAAGGCAGAACCGCCCGGCATCTGCGATGCGCAGAAGTCAGCGGTGGCGAGGGCGGAAGTCCAAATGGCTTCCTCGGGAACAACCAGACCAGACGCCCGCAGGCGTGCGCTCAGGTCGCGGGGCGTGAAAATGGAGTTGTTGGTGAGCACCAGGTAGGGCTTGCCCTGGTCTCGCCACTGCTGCAGAAGTTCTGACGCTCCGGGCACTGGACGGTTCTCGTGCACCAGCACACCATCCATGTCGGTCAGCCAGCACTCGATTTCGCCTCGATCACTCATGCGCCAATAGTACCGAGCGCGCTCCTTCTCCCAAGCGTCGCTGCATAATCTCGATGGCGTCGGGATTTTGGTCCATCACCACAAAGCGGCGGCCCAGTTTGTGCGCGACCGCTCCGGTGGTGCCGCTGCCAGCAAAAAAGTCGAGAACCCAGTCCCCTTCGGCGCTGGAGGCGTGGATGATGCGACGCAAAATCCCCTCAGGTTTCTGAGTTGCGTAGCCGGTTTTTTCTTTACCGGTCGGCGAGACGATGGTGTGCCACCAGACATCGGTGGGCAGTTTGCCGCGGGCAGCTTTTTCTGCGGTGACTAGTCCAGGCGCCATATACGGCTCCCGGTCGACCTCAGCGTTGTTGAAGTAATACTTTTTGGGGTTTTTCACGTAGACCAGGATGGTGTCGTGTTTGGCCGGCCAGCGGCTCTGCGAACGGGCGCCGTAGTCGTACGCCCAAATAATTTCGTTGAGAAAGTTCTCCCGCCCGAAGAGGGCGTCAAGCACCACCTTGGCGTAGTGCACTTCACGCCAATCCAGGTGCAGGTAGAGGGTGCCCGTGTCGTTCAGCAGGCGCCACGCCTCTTCCAGGCGCGGCTCCAGAAAGTCCCAGTAGTTGGCGAAGGCGTCGTCGTAGGAGTACAACAACCCCTTCACAGACTCGTAGGTGTTGCCGCCGAAGCCCACCCGGGTTCCTTCGGCGGAGCGCACGGTGGTGATAGATCGGCGGGCCTGTGTGCGACCGGTATTAAACGGCGGATCAATGTAGATCAACTGAAACGAGGCGTCAGGCAGTTGCGCGAGCGCGATCTGGTTGTCGCCGTGCACAAGGAGGTTCGGGCCGGTGGGATCCCAGCCAAGGTCGGTCATTCTCCGAGATTAACAGGCGGATCGGATGCCGCAGACGGTTGCAGGTGCACCCTTTCTCCGTCATGGTCAAAAATGGACAGGATCTCGGCGGGGCCGTCGTGGGCACCTATCGCGTGCGGAATCATGGTTGGAAACTCGGCAGCATTGCCCGCCTCCACCAAAATAGTGCGCTCGCCTAGCTGCAGGCGCACCGTGCCGGAGAGCACCGTGAACCAGTCCCGACCCGGGTGAATGCCCAAATTCTCTGGCCCCAGTGGTTCGCTGGCGGGAATCTGCATTTTCGCCACCGTC
>DASYMY010000557.1:0-11429 GCA_036008825.1 Glaciihabitans sp. | reverse complement strand
TGCAGCTGCTACGTCATCGGTGGTGATTTCGAAAACAGCTTCCGTAACTGACTTGCCGGCCGCGGCGAGTTCGGCGACCTGAGCGTCGTATGCCTCACCCTTGGCAAGAGCGGCAGCGAAGATGGTGGGGTTGGTGGTAATTCCCACAACGTTGCGCTCAGCGATGAGCTTCTGGATTCCACCGGAGTTAATACGTTCACGAGAAAGGTCGTCAAGCCAAATGCTGACGCCAACGGCAGACAGGGCAGCGGTGGGGGTGGTTGTAGTAGTCATAATCTGTTTCTACTCTTTTCTGCGGCGCCTAGTTGGCGGCCAGCGAATCTTTGGCTGCGGTGACGGCAGCCTCTGTTGTCATCCCGAACTCGCGGAACAACGTTTTGTAATCTGCGGATGCACCGAAGTGCTCGATGGAGACACTACGTCCGGCTGTGCCGACGTAACGATCCCAGGTGAGTGACAATCCGGCTTCGATAGAAACCCGGGCGGTGATGGCGGACGGGAGGACCGATTCGCGGTACTCGTCGCTCTGCTCTTCGAACCATTCGAGGCTCGGGGCGGATACAACGCGTGCGTTGATTCCTTCGGCCTTGAGAACTTCGCGGGCGTCTACGGCGATCTGAACCTCGGATCCGGTAGCGATGAAAATCACATCGGGTGTGCCGTTGGGGGCCTCAGCGAGCACGTATGCACCCTTGGCGGTGTTACGCGCGTGGGCAAAGGTCTCACCAGACGCGACATCTTCGCCGCGCTCAAATACCGGGATGTTCTGGCGCGTCAGAGCGATACCTGCTGGTCCGCCACGGCGTTCGAGGATGGTCTTCCACGCCCATGCAGTCTCATTCGCGTCTCCGGGGCGAACAATGTCCAATCCAGGGATGGCGCGCAAGGTGGCGAGCTGTTCGATGGGCTGGTGAGTGGGGCCGTCTTCGCCGAGCGCTACCGAGTCGTGGGTCCACACATAGATTGCTGGGGCCTTCATCAGAGCAGCCAACCGCACCGCAGGGCGCATGTAGTCACTGAAGATCAAGAACGTGCCGCCAAACGGGCGGGTGTTGCCGTGCAACACGATGCCGTTAAGGATGGCAGCCATTGCGTGCTCGCGAATTCCGAAGTGAAGGACGCGACCGGCAGGGTTCGACTTCCACTCATGAGTCGACCATTTCTCCGGGACAAACGAGCCGGCGCCTTCAATGGTCGTCAGGTTCGACTCGGCGAGGTCGGCAGAGCCGCCCCAGAGTTCAGGGATGACACCGGCAAGGGCGTTGATGACCTTTCCCGATGCGGCACGAGTGGAAACCTCTTTACCTGCGGGGAAAACCGGGAGAGCATCCTCGACGCCCTCGGGGAGGTCGCCAGAAAGGACGCGATCCAGCAACGCCTTTTTTTCGGGGTTCTTTTCTGCCCATGCGTCGAAACCGGCACGCCACTCGGTGTGTTGTTCCTTGCCGCGTTCGACCGCTTTGCGGGTGTGAGCGATGACTTCAGGGTCAACGTCGAAGCTCTTCTCGGGGTCGAAACCAAGAACCTCCTTCAACCCGGCGAGCTCGTCAGCGCCGAGGGCAGATCCGTGAATTTTTCCGGAGTTCTGCTTCTTCGGCGACGGCCAACCAATGATCGTCTTGAGGATGATCATGGTGGGCTTGGACGTCTCGGCTTTCGCAGCTTCGATGGCGTCGTTAAGTTCGTGGACATCTTCGACGTAGTTGCCGGTTTTCTTCCAGTCAACCGTCAACACCTGCCAGCCGTACGACTCGTACCGCGCCGCTACGTCCTCGGTAAACGCGATGTTGGTGTCATCTTCGATCGAGATCTGGTTCGAGTCGTAGATGGCAATCAAGTTCCCCAGTTCTTGGTGGCCAGCGAGGGAGGATGCTTCGCTCGTTACACCTTCCTGGAGGTCACCGTCGCCCGCGATGACGTAGACAAAGTGGTCGAAGGGGCTGGTGCCGGGTGCAGCATCTGCATCGAAGAGGCCCCGCTCGAAGCGTGCAGCGTACGCAAATCCAACGGCGGATGCCAGGCCCTGTCCGAGCGGACCAGTTGTAATCTCGACACCATCGGTGTGGCCATACTCCGGATGTCCCGGTGTTTTCGAGCCCCAGGTACGAAGCGCTTTGAGGTCGTCGAGCTCGAGGCCATAGCCGCCGAGGTAGAGCTGAATGTACTGGGTAAGTGAGCTGTGGCCTACGGAGAGGATGAAGCGGTCGCGGCCCAGCCACTCGTTGTCGGACGGGTCGCGGCGCATTACCTTCTGGAACAGGAGGTACGCAGCTGGCGCAAGACTCATGGCAGTTCCGGGGTGTCCGTTTCCCACCTTCTCCACAGCGTCAGCGGCCAGCACACGTACGGTGTCGACGGCCTTGTTATCGATTGGGTCCCACTGGAGAACAGACACGGAGGAGATGACCTTTCTTCGAGCGACATAGCGCGACGAATTTGTCGGTGCTACAGAGCGGTGAAGCCTGCCATGGACGTCATCGACACGACCGCAGGCAGGCCGCCTTCATCATCAAGTGGTGAGGCGGAGGGGTGGCCAACGGTTGGCAGGCATATCTAAGTATAGAGAAAGGCGGGGCCCGATGCTCGCCTTCCGGCGCCGTGGCGAGGACGTGGTATTGCGCAATATCGCCTAAGATCGAACCCGGGATGAGCATTGATAGAGGAATTGTGGATGTAGCAGTAGAGACTCGAGAAGATCGGGGACACCTCGGGTTCTCCCGAAAATTTCGGGCCTATGTTGCGTTGACCAAACCGCGTGTCATCGAGCTGCTCTTAGTAACAACGGCACCCGTGATGATCTTGGCGCAAGGCGGAATCCCGGACTTGTGGCTGGTGCTTGCGACGCTTATCGGAGGCAGCCTGAGCGCCGGTTCAGCCGGCGCATTCAACTGTTATATCGATCGCGATATTGATCGGTTGATGAAACGAACCCAAAACCGGCCGCTTGTTACCGGTGACCTGACGGACCGCGAAGCCCTTATTTTCGCGTGGGCGATGGGCGTGGCGTCGATTGTGTGGCTTGCGGTATTCACCAACCTTCTTGCTGCCGCTCTGTCACTTGCGGCCATTCTTGTCTACGTTTTCGTTTACACCATTTGGTTGAAGCGCCGCACGGAACAGAACATCATCTGGGGTGGCATTGCTGGCTGCTTCCCCGTGCTTATCGGTTGGGCGGCTGTAACCGGTGACCTGAGCTGGGCGCCCGTGATTCTCTTCGTGGTGATCTTCCTCTGGACGCCACCGCACTATTGGCCGCTCTCGATGAAGTATCGCGATGACTACCAGAGCGCGTCAGTGCCGATGCTCGCCGTAGTTCGTGGCCGCACCGTTGTTGGCCTTCAGGTCATCCTGTATGCGTGGGCAACCGTTGCCTGCTCGCTGCTACTTATCCCTGTAGCTCCTATGGGATGGACCTATACCGTCGTTGCGGTCGGCGCCGGCGGGTGGTTCATCTACGAGTCCCATCGCCTCTACAGCCAGGCCATCCGTCACAACGACGTCAAACCGATGCGCGTATTCCACAGCTCAATCTCGTACCTGACCCTACTTTTCATCGCAGTGGGTATTGACCCGTTGCTGCCGTTCTAGCCGAATCGCTCCGCAGGGGTGCGCGAGTAGTGATTGCTTGTTAGCGACTAGTCGCACCTCGCGGCGGCAGCCGACTAGCTGCCGTTTCACACAAGCACTACCCTCCTCCAGCGATCGGCTAGGTCACAGCTCCTCGCAGTCGCAGTGGTGAAGCGCGGGCGCTCGATTTCCGAGGCGACAAACGCGCGGCAACGAGGGACTAGCGCTGAGCGTGGACAGGCAGTGGTGGCGCGGCGGGCTCAGGATGTGCGGGCTCCGAGCTGCGCAAGGACAAGACGACGGCAGTCATGGCTGCAACGAGAACGCCGGCCAACACCATGTGAACGCCTACCAAGAGCTCGGGTAGGCCCAAGCGAGCCTGAACGATGCCCACCGTCATTTGAACGAGTTCGATTGTCAGTAGCGCGATTAGATAACGGCGAAGCGGTTCAAGGGGACTGCCTATACGCGCTGCAACTAGGACGAGTGCCACCGTTACCGCGAGGAGCGCGTACGCCGGCCAACTGTGAAAATGCTGGAGCAAGCTGGCGTCAAGCCCATTTCGGGGAGTGTCAATGTCCCCGGCGTGAGGTCCGGCGCCGGTTGTGAGGATCCCCATCAGCACGGTGATAAGGACCAAACCTGCGGCAACATGAACGAACACATGAACTGTGCGAGGAGCGAATGTTGTTGTGCCGCGAGGCCCTCGGTAGACCCGGTACACCAACACGGTAGTGAGCGAAACAAGAACTATCGAAATGATGAAATGAAGCCCAACGATGTAAGGGTTCAGGCCGGTAAGGACCGTAATGCCGCCAATAACCGCCTGCAACGGGATCGAAAGACCCTGCAGCAAGGTCAGCACAAAAAGATCACGACGTTGTTTGCGCGTCCTGATTACCGAAAGGAAAGCGGCAATGACGATGAAGGCTAAAACAAACGTCAGCAGTCGATTGCCGAACTCGATCACCCCGTGGATGCCCATTTCAGGTGTGCTCACAAACGATTCCGCGGTGCATCGCGGCCACGTCGGACAACCGAGCCCAGATGCGGTGAGGCGCACCGCTCCACCTGTGCCAATCAAAACGATTTGAAAAGCGAAAGACAACCAGGCGAAAACTCGAACACGCGAGTCAATTGTGTCCGGCAACCACAGCCAAAATCGTGACCGTAGGTCGGAAACCGTTGACATCGCGCGTTTCACAGCACTTCCTCCTGTTTTTTGCAGCCGCTCCCTGTAGAATCGACGGGTTCTAAGAACATCACTCATGCCAGGGAGTCAGCGTTGACAACGGAAGATCTTCTTCCGTGTTCTGATTCAGTTTAGGTCGGCTATCCGCGGCTCCGTGCATAACAGTTCCCCTCTGCAGGTAGTGCTAGGGAATGCCGTATCGGCCACAGTGGTTGTTATCGGTAGGAAAGAGGTAATTCATGTCTGACGTGCTCATCGATCGACCCGAACTAAACACGCTTGGCCAATACGAATTTGGCTGGTCTGACTCCGACGTGGCGGGTGCTGCGGCAAAACGGGGAATCTCCGAGGCAGTTGTTCGCGACATCTCGAACCTCAAGAGCGAACCGGAATCCATGCTCAAAATGCGCCTCAAGGCGCTTCAGATGTTCAGCCGCAAACCGATGCCAACGTGGGGTGCTGACCTCAGCGGTATCGATTTTGACAACATCAAATACTTCGTGCGCTCCACTGAGAAGCAAGCCCAAACGTGGGAAGACCTCGCCGAGGACATCCGCAACACTTACGAGAAGTTGGGAATCCCTGAGGCCGAGCGCAACCGTTTGGTGTCTGGTGTAGCTGCTCAGTACGAGTCCGAAGTGGTATTCCACTCCATCAATGCCGAACTTGAGGCCCAGGGTGTCATCTTCATGGACACCGACACCGCTCTTCGCGAGCATCCTGAATTCTTCGAGGAGTACTTCGGTACCGTCATTCCAGCGGGGGACAACAAATTTGCAGCGTTGAACACCGCCGTCTGGTCGGGCGGATCCTTCGTTTACGTCCCGAAGGGTGTGCACGTCGAGATCCCGTTGCAGGCGTACTTCCGAATCAACACGGAAAACATGGGCCAGTTCGAGCGCACCCTCATCATTGCCGACGAGGGTTCATATGTTCACTACATCGAAGGCTGCACTGCCCCGATCTACAAGAGCGACTCGTTGCACTCTGCTGTCGTAGAGATCATTGTGAAGAAGAACGCCCGCGTTCGATACACCACGATTCAAAACTGGTCGAACAATGTGTACAACTTGGTAACTAAGCGTGCGATCGCTCACGAAGGCGCCACAATGGAGTGGATCGACGGCAACATCGGTTCCAAGGTGACGATGAAGTACCCCTCGATTTACCTGGTTGGTGAACACGCTAAGGGTGAAACTTTGTCGGTAGCTTTTGCTGGCCCCGGCCAGCACCAAGATGCCGGTGCCAAGATGATTCACATGGCCCCGTACACAACGTCGTCCATCGTCTCGAAATCCATTGCCCGCGGCGGTGGCCGTGCGGGATACCGTGGTGAAGTTCGTGTTGATGAAAAGGCACATCACTCTGCCAACACGGTGCGCTGCGATGCCCTGCTCGTTGACAAGATTTCGCGCTCGGACACCTACCCAGCCATCGACATTCGTGTTGATGACGTCCAGCTGGGTCACGAAGCAACGGTGTCTCGCGTCAGCGAAGAGCAGCTGTTCTACCTGATGTCTCGCGGTATGCCTGAAGACGAGGCTATGGCTATGATCGTGCGCGGCTTTATTGAGCCGATCGCACGCGAACTCCCCATGGAGTACGCACTCGAACTGAACAAGCTCATTGAAATGAGCATGGAAGGATCCGTCGGCTAAATGTCTGCCGTTACGACAACACAACCCGATCAGCAGGATCTGGCCACACAGCACGGGAACAAAGCGCATAGTGACGGAGGATGGGCGCTTGTTCCCGTCCAGACGCGCTCCGAACGGTTCACCTCCGTTATACCCACCGAATTTGCGGATGTCACAGGGCGCGAGGCCGATTGGAAACTCACCCCTGTAGACCTGGTTCGTCCACTCATCGACGGTGAGCTGGACGGCTCACCGTACCAGTACTCTTCGAGTGAGACTGACGGTTCACTTGTGGAGTGGATCGATCGCACCGATGCTCGTATTGGTCAAGCAGGTACGCCCGAGGAGAAGGCCAGCGCAAACGCGTGGAGCTCTTTCGAGAAAGCTCTCGCCATAACGGTGCGCGGGGATGATGTAGCGCAGGTGACGATTAACCGAGCAGCGCTCGGTAGCGATGCTCGCTCGGCGCACACGATTATCACTGCTGCGCCGAACAGCCGCGGAACCGTGATCCTTCAGAACACGCACTCTGCGCTGCTGAGCGAGAACGTCGAAGTTGTTGTCGGCGACGGCGCGCACTTGACCGTTATCAGCATCCAGGAATGGGATGACAATGCGATTCACCTGGCTAGTCACTTCGCCAAAGTGGGGCGCGATGCGCAGCTGAAGCACATTGTTGTATCGCTGGGCGGCAAAGTTGTTCGCGTTAACCCGTCTGTGCACCTGGTCGAACAGGGTGCAGACGGCCAGCTCTTTGGTTTGTACTTCGCGGATGCCGGTCAGCATTTGGAACAGCGTGTCTACGTTCACCACGTCGCACCGCACACGATCAGCCGCGTTAACTACAAGGGCGCACTCAACGGCGACGGCGCACGCACGGTGTGGGTAGGCGATGTACTTATCGGTCCGGATGCCGCGGGTACGGATAGCTACGAAGCGAACCGAAACCTTGTGTTGAGTGAAGGAACCCGAGCCGACTCGATTCCAAACCTAGAGATCGAATGCGGTGACATTGTGGGAGCTGGCCACGCCAGTGCCACGGGGCGATTCGACGACGAGCATCTCTTTTATCTGCAGGCTCGTGGCATTCCTGAAGACCAGGCCCGACGGCTCGTTGTCTTGGGGTTCCTCACCGAAGTTATTCGGAAGATTGGCACTGTTGAGCTCGAAGAGCGTCTGCTGCTGGCTATCGAAGCAGAACTTGGGGGAGTGACGGTATGAGTGACGGAATCCGCGTCTGCGCAGTGTCTGATCTTGCCGCAGATCAAGCACTCAAGGTAGTTGTCGACGGGCACCCGATAGCTCTCGTCAAAGATTCCGCTGGCACTATTCACGCGCTCGGCGACACCTGCACCCACGGCGACATCTCGCTGTCGGAGGGATTCGTCGAAGACGACACGCTCGAATGTTGGGCACATGGGTCGAAGTTTTCTCTCCTCACCGGCAAGCCCATGAACCTTCCCGCCTATGAGCCCGTACCGGTCTATACCGTCACGATTGTCGACGAGGACGTTTTCGTCAACCCAGACGCTGTCATCAACCCCGAGGATTCGGTCGCCGTTTAGGTAGAGCGGCCCGCGGACGGTTCGCCTCCGCGGGTTATGCCTCCACATGTCTTAGCTTTTCGAACTGAGTAAGGAACTCGTTTTATGTCAACACTCGCTATCCGTGATCTGCACGTCAGTGTAGAAACCGATCAGGGCACCAAGCACATTCTCAAAGGTGTCGACCTGACACTGGAGCAAGGGTCTATCCATGCCATCATGGGCCCCAACGGTTCGGGCAAGTCGACCCTGGCGTACACAATTGCGGGTCACCCGAAATACCACGTTGAAGGTGGATCCATCACTTTGGACGGTCAGGAAGTGCTCGATATGAGCGTGGACGAGCGCGCCCGTGCTGGCCTGTTCCTCGCTATGCAGTACCCGGTCGAGATCCCTGGCGTGACGGTGTCCAATTTCCTGCGCACCGCGAAGACTGCGATCGACGGCGAAGCTCCCGCGTTGCGCGGCTGGGTCAAAGAGATCCGTGAGTCGATGGAAGCACTGCGAATGGACAAAACATTCGCCGAGCGCAATGTCAACGAAGGATTCTCCGGCGGCGAAAAGAAGCGCCATGAAATTCTGCAGCTCGAGCTCCTCAAACCGCGGTTTGCTGTCCTCGACGAGACCGACTCCGGTCTTGACGTTGACGCACTGAAGGTTGTGTCGGAAGGGGTCAACCGTGCGAAAGATCGCACCGGGCTCGGCGTTCTTTTGATCACGCACTACACCCGTATCCTTCGCTACATTCACCCAGATTTCGTGCACGTATTCGTTGACGGCAAGGTAGCCGAAGAGGGCGGCCCAGAACTGGCCAACCGTCTGGAAAATGAAGGATACGACCGCTATCTCACAGGTTCGAGCGTAAGCTAACGCTATGGCTACGGCGCTCGCACCCGCGTTATTCGATCAAGTCGAAGAAGCGCTAAAAGACGTAATGGATCCTGAATTGGGGGTCAACATCGTTGACCTCGGCCTCATCTACGACCTGTCTTGGGACGATGAGAATGACGCCCTGCTCATCAGCATGACGCTGACGTCCGCAGGTTGCCCGCTAACGGATGTGCTCGAAGAACAGACGGCTCAGTCTCTTGATGGCGTCGTTGACGCTTTCCGAATCAACTGGGTCTGGATGCCGCCGTGGGGGCCTGAAAAGATCACCGACGACGGCCGCGATATGATGCGGGCGCTGGGTTTCTCTATGTAACCTACTCCGGGTGGTTCCGGCACCGATGGTGGTGCTGGAACCTGGTGGATGTTCCTACAGCCAGGGCATTCGCAACTTGTGTGTTGTAGGACACGTTAGACAGCGTTCTGTCTGACGTATTTGTGTAACCATCTTGAGGCTGGGGGATCGGTGGTCGCTGTTACTGCCGAACGGGATCACCGACGTCAACGCGATCGACTGGTCCGGTCTATTGCCCAATCTCAGTTGCTCACATCCGGTGCGTTGCTATTGCTGGTCGCTTTAGCGGTTGTCGTTACGCCGCAGGCGTTGGGTGAGCCAGCGTTCTTTGCCGGTACTGCTCTGGTGTTTGTGGTCACGGGCTTCGCCTTACTTTTTCCGTGGACGCCGCACAACAAGGACTGGTCCATCCTGTTACCCATTGCGGATATTGTTGCCATCGTCGCGATCCGCGAAGGAATACCTCAGCTGGGCGCGGGATTGTTTCTGGTTTTTCCTGTGATCTGGATGGCCCGTAACTACCGACTGCGGGGAGTCATTACAGGCGTCGCGCTGTCCACCGTTCTGTTGTGGGTCGCCTGGGGCCTGACTGGTCGGTCCTTTTCGGTGGACGAATTTCGCTCCCTCGTCCTAATTCCGATAGTGCTCGCCTTCATCGCTGCCACAACGTATTCCACCACTCAACGCTCGACCGGACAACGCGAGCTGCTACGCTCCCAAGCCGCGCTTACTGAAGAAGCATTCAGTCGAGCGCGCGCCCAAGAAAACTATCTCCACGAGATCCTTAACGCTGTCGAGTTTGGCGTCATCGCCTTTAACCACAAGGGTGAGGTGACGCTGATCAACGATTCCCACAGGCAATCACTCACCACTTTCGGGTACGCCCGGTCTGCAATTGTTCACGCCGATATCGTTCAAGCTGATCAACGAACGCCTTTTCCCCCGAATAGCCGGCCGTTCAGTCGTGCACTGGCGGGTCAAACCTTCGAGAACGTGGTTGTCTGGGTTGGCAAGCCGGATCAGCGCCAGGTGGCGTTCTCGGTGACTGCCCGTGGACTGACCACTCCACTCGGCGAACCTGGCGGAGGAGTGATCGTACTGCGCGATGTGACCGCCGAGCTGGAGGCGATCGCTGCCCGGGACAACCTCATAGCCTCCGTTTCCCACGAGCTGCGAACACCGCTGACCTCAATTCTCGGCTATCTCGAATTGGCCCTCGACGATGACGAGCTTCGAGCGGACACGCACCGAATGGTGGATGTTGCCCACCGCAATTCTGAACGGTTATTGTCCCTCGTGACCGACCTGCTGTCAGCAGCAAGCGACGCGGACACGAGTTTGACCGTGACCGTACAAGAATGCGACCTCGCCGAGATCGCGCGTCAGTCAGTGGAAGACCTTCAGGTAGCCGCATCTGCGCGGCCGGTCACCCTCGTGCTCCAGTCGCCTAACCAGGTGAGTGCATCCGTCGATCCTCTGCGCATTCGCCAGGTAATCGACAATCTTCTGAGCAACGCGATCAAATACAACCGTTCCGGTGGCAAGGTCACCTTGTCCATTGAGCCATCAGCGCAGGTCATTTCCATTCACGTCACCGACACCGGCGTTGGTCTTGCCCCAGATGAACTTAGCCATCTCTTCGACCGGTTCTACCGCACCGAGTCGGCTCGTCAATCGAGCGTGCAAGGCTCTGGTCTCGGAATGGGAATCGTTCGTGACATCGTTCGCCAACACGGGGGCGACCTAACCGTCAGCAGCGAGGTAGGTGTTGGCTCAACTTTCAGTTTCGTTGTGCCGGCAGGAACAAGCTCATGAGCATTAATCCACAAACTCTCCTACTCGTGAACGGCTATGTGGTGGCTCTCGCCGCCTTCACCTTCATTGTGAACTCGCTATTAGCCCGCAGCGATGCAATCGCCAAAACGTGGAGTTTGGCTTTCGTCGCCGGAATCCTCACCACGTTGTCGTACGCCGTCTACAGTTTTACGCCAGAGGCATGGTGGACGGTCGCTGTTGGAAACGCCGCCGTCACACTCTCCGTGGCTGCGATGTGGTCGGGATGTCGCCAATTCAACGACCGACCATCACTGCTGTGGGTGTCTTTCGCCGCCAGCGCAGTTGTGGGAATGAGCGCCCTTTTCGAGGGAAGCGACGGGGGAGCGTGGGCTGGCGGTGCCGCGATGTTTGTTCTAATAGCCGCCTTCGCTGCACTTGCCAGTACTGAATGTGTGCGCGACCAGTTGCGGGCAAGCAGGAATGCTCGCCCACTCGCCGGAGTGTTTATGCTTCTCTCGGCCTACTACTCT
>DASYMY010000556.1:0-4275 GCA_036008825.1 Glaciihabitans sp. | reverse complement strand
GTCAGGCGGGACAGTGCATTCGGGTGGCGGATCGGCCGTCGCCACTGACCCCGCGGGAGAAGGTGTGCTCGTCCATGGACTTTCCGCACAGTGGGCATGCTTTGGCGCCGGTTGGTGGGAGAGGTTCCTCGTTGTAGGGGCCCAGCGGGGGCGGACCAATGTGGGGCATTAGGGCCGAGTTGAGCCGTTGCCACCATTGGGGTCGTTTGGACATCCGCCATTCCCTCCACATTAGTTAGTGCACTAACTATTACTATACTCGAAGTTGTGACCGTTGACCCTGTGACCGTTGACCCTCGTGACGTTGATGCCAGTGCCATCGACCCGCTCGCCCTCGACCGCCAGGTGTGTTTTGCGTTGGCGGCGACGTCGCGCAGTGTGATTGCACTGTATCGACCCGTTCTGGAGCCGCTGGGGCTCACCCACCCGCAATATCTGGTGATGCTGGCGCTGTGGGAACGCAGTCCGCGCAATTCTCGCGAGATTAGCGACGCCCTGTTCCTCGAACCGGCGACGCTGAGTCCCCTACTCAAACGTCTCGAGGCGGCGGGACTCATCACCCGCCGGCGCGGTTTGCTCGACGAGCGCACCCTCGCGATTGATCTGACAGATACCGGACGTGCATTGCGGGCGGATGCCGAAACCGTGCCGGGTCAGATTGTGGAGCGGCTCGGGTTGTCCATTGCGCAGCTGGAATCCACTCGCGATGCGCTCACCCAATTGTTGGATGCCTCAACCAGACGGGCGGTACCGCAGGCGGGTGGCTAGGGTTGAGGGACAGTGCTGACCCCGCGTCAGAGCTGCCACCGCACGTCACCGCAACAGAAGGCCCACCGTTGAGACTTCATCCTGTTCGAGTACACCGCAGCGACGACCCCCTGCTTCGTGAAGACCAACTGGCCTGGAAATTGGCGGAGCTGGCCACCGAAGTGATCGAGCCCACTGCGGCGGCCGCCGACATGGTCATCAACCGGGTGATCGACAACGCGGCCGTGGCCGTTGCTTCGCTGGCGCGGGATTCCGTTGTTGCCGCACGCGGCCAGGCCGAAGCGCACCCGGCGCCGTATCCGGACAAAGCTGGTCATGCCGGATCAACCGTGTTTGGCATTCCCGGTCGGTTCAGCCCCGAGTGGGCGGCCTGGGCCAATGGCGTGGCCGTTCGCGAGCTCGACTATCACGACACGTTCCTCGCGGCCGAGTACTCCCACCCCGGTGACAACATCCCTGCGCTTGTTGCGGTTGCCCAGCACAGCGGCCGGACTGGCGCCGAGCTTCTGCGCGCCATCCTCACCGGCTACGAGGTGCAGATCGATTTGGCCAAATCGATCAGCCTGCACGCCCACAAGATCGATCACGTCGCCCACCTTGGCCCGAGTGTTGCCGCCGGCCTCGGAACCCTTCTGGGGCTACCAACCGCAACCGTGTACCAAGCAATTGGGCAAGCTCTGCACACCACAACGGCCACTCGGCAGTCCCGCAAGGGTGAGATTTCGAGTTGGAAGGCCTACGCCCCAGCTCTTGCGGGGAAAGCCGCCATCGAGGCCGTTGACCGGGCCATTCGTGGGCAAACCAGCCCCACCCCGATCTATGAGGGCGAGGACGGGGTGATCGCGTGGCTGCTCGACGGGCCCGATGCCCACTATGAGGTGCCGCTGCCCGAGCGGGGCGAGCCGCGCACGGCGATCCTCGACAGCTTCACCAAGGAGCACTCGGCGGAATACCAGGCACAAGCCTGGATCGACCTGGCCCGCAAGCTCGGGGCGCAGCACCCGCAGGTGCGAGACCCGCAGGCGGTGGCATCCGCTGTTCTCTATACAAGCCATCACACGCATTACGTCATTGGGTCGGGGGCGAACGATCCGCAAAAGTATGACCCAACGGCCAGTCGCGAAACCCTCGACCACTCGATTCCCTACATCTTCACCGTCGCGCTGCAAGACGGAGCGTGGCATCACGAGCGCAGCTACTCCCCCGAGCGCGCAGGGCGGACGGACACAGTGGCGCTCTGGCACAAGGTGACCACGGCGGAAGACGCCGAGTGGACACGCCGGTACCACTCCATCGACCCCGCGGAGAAGGCATTTGGCGGGCGGGTAGAAATCACCCTGACTGATGGCACCCGCATTGTGGACGAGATTGCCGTCGCCGACGCCCATCCCCTGGGTGCCCGTCCGTTCGCGCGCGCCGACTACATAAAGAAGTTCCGCACCCTGGCCGATGGCATTCTTCCGCAGGACGAGATCGAGCGATTCTTGGGGCTGGCAGAGCGCCTGCCCGAACTTACGGCGGAGGAGCTCGGTCAGCTGACCGTTATCGCACCCGCCCTGCCCGCCGCACCGAAAGGCCTGTTCTGATGCTGTATTCGGCTCTCACCCCCGCCGCGAAGCGGAAAAAGTTTCGCGCCGACCTTGCGGGAGGTGCGCTGCTGCAGTTCCCCGGAGCGTTTAATCCGCTGTCGGCAAAGCTCATCCAAGACAAAAACTTCGACGGCGTCTACATTTCGGGTGCCGTCATTAGTGCTGACCTGGGGCTGCCAGACATTGGGCTCACCACCCTCACCGAGGTGGCCACCCGTGCCGCTCAAATCTCGCGTGTCACCGACCTGCCCACCCTCGTCGACGCTGACACCGGATTCGGCGAGCCCATGAACGTGGCCCGAACCGTGCAGGAGATGGAAGACGCCGGAGTGTCCGGCCTGCACATCGAAGACCAGGTCAACCCCAAACGATGTGGGCACCTTGACGGCAAAGCCGTTGTTGACACCAGCACGGCCGTCCGCCGCATCCGTAGCGCCGCCGATTCCCGGCGCGACCCTAATCTGCTGATCATGGCGCGCACAGACATCCGCGCAATTGAAGGCGTTTCTGCGGCTATTGATCGGGCGAAAGCGCTGGTGGATGCCGGAGCAGACGCGCTGTTCACCGAAGCCATGGCCACGCTCGAGGAGTTCGAGCAGATTCGTGCGGCGGTAACGGTGCCAATTCTCGCCAACATGACCGAGTTCGGTAAAAGCGAGCTGTTCACGGTGGAGCAGCTCGCGAGCGTCGGAGTCAACCTTGTGATCTACCCGGTCACCCTGTTGCGCAGCGCCATGGGAGCCGCCGAACGCACCCTCGACACCATTCGCGAATCCGGCACCCAACAGGGGGAGGTGGCGCAGATGCAAACCCGCGCCCGCCTCTACGAACTGCTCGACTACCAGGGCTATAACTCGTTCGACGATTCTGTTTACAATTTTCGTCTCTGACCTCCGGAGTCGTTAGAACTGGCACCATTCACGATCACAAAGGAGTGACATGAACGACATCCACAAAGGACTCGTGGGGGTTGTTGTTGATACAACGGCCATTTCGATGATTAGTGCTGAGACCCATTCACTCCTCTACCGCGGTTATGCGGCGCACGAGCTGGCGGAGCGCTGCGTTTTCGAGGAGGTCGCCTACCTGCTGTGGAACGGGGAGCTTCCGAACGCCCAACAACTGACCGAGTTCGAAACCACAGAGCGCTCCCTCCGCCACCTCAACCCCACCGTCAAACGGATTATCGACGAGCTCCCTCTCAGCGCCCACCCGATGGATGTTCTCCGCACCGCGGTCAGCGTTCTGGGTGCCCTCGATGCCGAGACGCACGCCGACAGTCAGACAGCGGAGCCTTCCGTTCATACAGCGGATGCCTCTAACGCTGCGACCCTCGACGAGTCAGTGACCTTGTTCGCACAACTGCCCTCGATTGTCGCCTACGACCAGCGGCGCCGGCGCGGACTACACCTGGTCGAACCACGGGACGATCTGAGTTACTCCGCGAACTTCCTTCACATGACTTTTGGGGAGGTTCCCGATCTGGTGGTGGTCACCGCCTTTGACCAGTCGATGATTATGTACGCCGAGCATTCGTTTAATGCCTCAACCTTCACCTCCCGGGTGATCACCAGTACAGAAAGCGACGTCTACTCGGCCGTGGTTGGCGCCATTGGTGCGCTGAAGGGTCCGCTGCACGGCGGGGCGAACGAAGCCGTAATGCACGTTCTCGACGAGATTGGCACACCCGATCGGGCCGAGAAATGGGTTGCCGATACCCTCGCCCGCAAAGAGAAGATCATGGGTTTTGGCCACCGCGTCTACAAAAACGGCGACAGCCGGGTGCCCACCATGAAGGCCGCCCTCGACACTTTGATTGCCGAATATAACCGCCCTGACCTGGCCGAACTCTACACAGCCGTTGAACAAGCCGTGTATGCCGCAAAAGGCATAAAGCCGAATCTGGACTTTCCGAGCG
>DASYMY010000555.1:0-2684 GCA_036008825.1 Glaciihabitans sp. | reverse complement strand
TTCCGCTGTGGCGTTCGGCGGCGATGTCGGTGAGCCAGAAGTCACGGCCACGGTCACGGTATCCGTCGTTCCACTCCTGAAACCCCGCCGGGAAGTTCCCGACCTGCCAGCCGCCCATTCCCACATCCCACGGCTCCGCGATCATCTTGACCCCAGCCAACGCGGGATCACTCACAATCGCCTCAAGGAGGGGGTGATTCGGATCGAACTCCACGTTCTCATCACGGCCAAGGGTCGCGGCCAGATCAAACCGGAACCCGTCGATCTGCACCTCATTCGCCCAGTACCGCAGGGAGTCCATCACCAGGCGAATAGCCGCAGGTTGCGAAAAGTCAACGGTGTTGCCGCACCCGGTGACATCAACGTATTTTCCCTCGGCGGTGTGCCGATAGTACGAGGCATTGTCGAGGCCACGGAATGAGGTGGTTGGCCCGTCCCGTCCCTCCTCTGCCGTGTGGTTGTACACCACGTCCAACACCACTTCGAGGCCAGCACTGTGCAGGTCGCGCACCATCGTTTTGAACTCCCGCAGCACAGCAGCGGCCCCGTTGGCCTGCGCCGCTTTGGTGGCATAACTCAAGTGCGGAGAGAAGAAGTTGAGAGTGTTGTAACCCCAGTAGTTCGTCAGTCCCTGCTTGATCAGTCGGCGCTCGCTCACCGATTGATGCACCGGAAGCAGCTCAACCGTCGTAATACCCAAATCCACCAAATAGCGGATGACACTGGGATGGGCCAGTCCAGCGTATGTGCCCCGCAGCTCCTCGGGCACCTCCGGGTTGAGCCGGGTGAGACCTCGCACGTGCGCCTCATAAATAACGGTGTGATCGTTGGGCACACGAGGTTTACTTACCCCGGCCCAGTCGAACGTCTCGTCCTGCACGGCCGAACGCCACTCACCGGTGGCCGTGCGTCCGAGGCCGCGCGCGTATGGATCAAGAAGATCTCGCTCTGCGTCAAAATCGTGGGCAACACCGGTGGGACCTGCGGCGCGCAAGCTGTACAAGGCGCCCGGAGTGAGCTGAGGAGATGACCCCGCCCACACCCCGTGCTCGTCGCGGGTGAGGGGCACAACCGACTGAGCCCAGCTAGGGTCGCGCTCGGAAAAAACACATAGGTCGATGGCGGTCGCATTCTGAGACCAAACCCTAACCTCGCCACCTTGTTCGGCTGCGGTAAAGCCGAGGTTGCGGAACGGATCGGAGACAGACATGGGATCTAGAGTAGTTAATGCGGGGGACGGTAATGTTCCGCCCCTGCACAAGCGAAGGACCACCATGACCATCTACCTCGATCATGCGGCCACGTCGCCTCTGACCCCGGAGGTTTTGGACGCATACGTTTCCGCCCTCACCGTGATCGGCAACCCTGCCTCAATTCATAGTCAAGGCCAGAATGCGAAACGCATGCTTGAGGAAGCCCGCGAGCGGGTCGCCGCGTCGCTGGGTGCCGACTCGGTCGAAGTGACGTTGGTCTCCGGCGGCACTGAAGCGGTCAACCTTGCTATTAAAGGCCTGTACTGGGCGCGGCAAACGCCTACCAGCCGCCCTCGAGTGCTGCTCGCGGCGGGGGAGCACCACGCCACCATCGACGCAGCAGAGTGGTTGGGCCGCTACGAGGGCGCCATCATCGAAGAAATCCCGATCGACGAGTTCGGACGCATCGATCTCGTCGCACTCGAAGCAGCTCTTGAATCGTCCTCCGACAGCATCGCGTTACTCAGTTTGCTGTGGGCCAATAACGAGGTCGGCACCATTCAACCCGTGAACGAGGTTGTTGCACTCGCGGCCCGCTACGGGGTGCCGGTGCACGCCGACGCCGTTTCCGCCTACGGCTATCTCCCCATCGACTTTCACCGATCCCAGCTCGCCGCGTTGAGTGTGTCTGCCCACAAAATTGGTGGGCCCACCGGGATAGGTGCCCTTATTCTTGCCCGCAGCGCAACCGTTGTTCCCCTAATTCACGGCGGAAACCAGCAACGGGGCCGTTCAGGAACCCAGGATGCCGCCGGCGCAGTCGCCTTCGGTGTCGCAGCCTCCCACGCCATTGATGCGCTCGCCGACGGGTTCGCCGACCGGTTGCAGATACTCCGTGATCGACTTATTGCGGGGGTGCGCGCCGCCGTCCCCTCCGCCATCCTGCGCGGAGACCCGCACAACCGACTGCCAGGCAATGCCCATTTCACCTTCCCCGGTTGCGAAGGCGACTCGCTGCTGTTCCTTCTCGACGTCGCAGGGTTTTCGGTTTCCACCGGATCAGCCTGCCAAGCCGGCGTCCCGGAAGCCTCCCACGTGCTGTTGGCGATGGGACTTAATGAAGCGGATGCCCGTGGCGCACTGCGTATGACCCTGGGGCACACCACTACCGCCCAGGACGTTGACGCTTTTGTCGCTGCCCTTCCTGCCGCGGTCGAGCGTGCTACCGCAGCCGGGTACGCCGACCGGGTCACCTCCGTCGACCTGTAGTCGAAGTCGGCCGGCAGAACCGGATAAATGGTACGTACCCAGCGGCACTTCGGGATCGGTGCGTAGGATGGAATCCATGCGTGTTCTTGCAGCAATGAGTGGTGGCGTCGATTCTGCGGTGGCGGCGGCACGAGCCGTCGACGCCGGACATGATGTGGTTGGAGTGCACCTGGCGCTGAGCCGGATGCCCGGAACCCTTCGCACCGGCTCTCGCGGGTGCTG
>DASYMY010000554.1:0-2936 GCA_036008825.1 Glaciihabitans sp. | reverse complement strand
CTCAGGCGGGCCAACTGTTTCAAGGTTGTCCAGACCAATTCCCACCACGTATTCGTTGGGGTTGTCGAGGATCTGCCGTACTCGACCAACGGCCCAGTCGCCGCTCTGGCTGCGGTCGATACCCACAATGAGGCGTCCGGTCATCCCGAAGTCTCGCTCCGCCATCCGGATTCCCTCAACGTAGGCGTCAACGGCGCCGGCGTAGCCGAGGGAGGCAAGGTTCGGTGGAACGTCGTCGATAAACAGTTCCAGGTGGCGGGTGTTGCTGTCGCGGTGGGCGCTCTCAAACGCCTCGTAGGTGATCCGGGTGAGATCGTCCGCGCTGGTCAGAACCTGCATTACCCAATCGGATGCCTGAAACAGCGAGTACCGTGTGCCGGTGGCATCCAGGCTGTGGTCTTCGATGATCGGGATGCGGGCGTTTTTGTATGGGGTGAAGTCGCGCATCACCGAGTTGATGTTGGGAAAGACGTCCTCGGGCTTTTCCGGGAGCTGAAGGTTTTCGCGTCGGGCAAGTTCCTCGAAGGTGGAGGGGCGCACAGTTCCAATGAGGTGGCAGTGCAGGTCAACCTTGGGCAGGCGGGCGGCGAAATCGTGCAGGGCGGAGGGCGAGGTAGTCATAAGTCCTGAGAGTGGTGAGGTGATGAAGCGGCGCCGCAGAAAAGGGGGTTTCCTGCGACGCCGCGGCGGGTGAGAACGCGAGTTACTTGGAGGTCACTTCGCGCGCAAAACGGTCGACCCAGTCGTCGTAGTTCTCGACGATGGTGGCGAAGTCGAGGGTGGAGAACCCGGCGGCCTCCGGGTCGGCAGCAATGTCGCCGACAACGGCGGTGAGGGTGTCCGGCACGGTCGCGCTCGGGTTCACGGGCAGGTCGCCGACGATCTCAGCCGAAGCGGTCTGGGCTTCTTCAGAGAGCAGGTAGTCGATGAACTTGTGCGCGGCGTCAGCGTGCGGGGCGCCGGCGGGGATCATGGCGCGGTTGGTTGCCATGAACTTTCCGGTGTCGGTGGCGGTCCAGGCGATTGGCTCACCGGAGGAGACCAGGGTGGTAGCGAACCCGTTGAGGGTCGGCGAGGCAACAATCTCGCCCTGCACCATCAAGTTGGTGATTTCGGTGGAGGAGGAGACGAACTGGAGAATCTTCGGAGCCCAGCCGCCGATAGTGCTCAGCGACTCGTCAATGTCGTAGGCGTCGGAGCCGTAGGTGTCGGCGACGGCGGAGACGGAGAGCTGCCCACCCGTTGTGGAGATGTCGGGGAAGGCGAGACGACCGGCGTAGGCGTCGTCACCAAAGAGGTCCCAGTCGGCGGCTTCGGCGGCGGACAGCTCGTCGGTGCGGTACATCACACCGTTGAGCTGGTAGCTGTATGAGGGGCCGTTGAATTCGTCGGAGACCGCGAAGTCGGCGATGTTCTCCAGGTTCGGAACGAGTTCGGCATCAACCTCCTCGAACAGGTCGTCTTCCTGGCCCATGGCCGCGTAGAAGTCGGAGATCAACATCACGTCGATCCCGGAGTCGTCGCCAGCCAGGTTGAGGCTCGACAGGCGGTCGGCGTTGTTACCGGTTTCCACCTCTACGGTGATGCCGGTGGCCTCTTCGAACGGGTCAATGACCGCTTCCTGGAACTGCTCAACACCAAAAGCGAAGGTGCTCACCACGAGAGTGGTGGACTCTTCGCCCTCGGCGGTTTCGGCGGCGGGAGCAGAGCAGGAGGACAGCAGAACGGCGAAGCTGACGGCAGCAACGCTGGCCGTCAAGAACCGCTTGGTTGTGGTGCGGGACATGGTGTTCCTTTCAGTGGGACAAAACTGGTGCTGGGCTGTGGTTCAGGTGCTAGTTCTCGGTGGGCAGGGCGACAATGTCTCCCGCTTGAGCCGAGACGTCGACGCTGTCTCCCGCACGAAGCGGGGCCAGGTGTGCGCTGTGGGAGCCGCGGTGCATCGAGATGGTGAGCGAGGTGTCAGCTTGGACAACACCTGCACGAGTGGTGGCGGTGATGATCTCATCCGTGCCGCGGTAGGCAACGTTGGTGACCGTTGCGGGGATCACAAACCCGTTAGCCGCGGGCCCCATCCCGGCGAGGGCAACAGAGAGGTGTTCCGGACGCACCGTGAGCGGCCCACGGTTGTCGAGGGTGAGAAAGTTCTCGTACCCGAGGAAGTCGGCAACAAAACGGTTCGCCGGGGAGGTGAACACTTCGGCGGGGGCTCCGGTCTGCATAATCTTGCCGGCCCGCATCACCACCATGGAGTCAGACATTTCCAGTGCCTCGTCCTGGTCGTGGGTTACCAGCACTACCGTCAGTCCGGTCTCCGATTGAATACGGCGGATCTCCGCGCGCATCTGCACCCGCAGCCGGGCGTCAAGGTTCGACAGCGGCTCATCCAGCAGCAACAGGGAGGGGCGAATCGCGATGGCCCGAGCGAGCGCAACCCGCTGCTGCTGGCCGCCAGACAACGCCTTCGGTTTGCGGTCGGCCAGATGACCGAGCCCCACCAGGTCAAGGCTCTCGGCAACACGGGTGTTGCGCTCAGCGGTGGCCACCTTCCGCAGCTTCAGCCCATACCCGACGTTGTCGGCAACACTCATGTGCGGAAACAGTGCGTACGACTGGAAAACCATCCCAAGGTTGCGCTTTTCCGGTGGCAGATTCGTCGATTCCACACCATTAATGCGGATGCTTCCCGACGTCGGCTGCAGGTACCCGGCGAGCATACGCAAACTTGTGGTTTTGCCGCACCCGCTTGGTCCGAGAAGGGTGGTGAGTTTGCCCTGTTCGATTTGCAGGTCAATGTTGTCGACGGCGACGGCGGTGCCGTACACCTGGCTGATGCCAACGAACTCGGCGGCGGGAGTGGTTGTCGCCGTGGCGGCTGCAGTGGTCATTTGTTGATACCTCCGAAGATTTGGGCGAAACCAACCGTGCGCTCGGCG
>DASYMY010000553.1:0-6278 GCA_036008825.1 Glaciihabitans sp. | reverse complement strand
GAGTTGCCCGCGAGGGCCATCTCGGTTCTGCCAGGGGCGAATTGCAGAACTCGGTTCTGCGTGGCCATGAAAACGGGTCCGACCGACGCCCCCAGCAGCGCCAGCATGGCGATCACGACCCAGTGAGCCCTTCTCGGTAACGTCTCGTTACGGCTCGTGATCTTCGTTCAGGTGGTGCGACCGTGCTCCAGCTGGAGCAGGACGAGGGCAGCGCGGGCGGTTCTGGTGATCCCGCTGGGGTCGAGGCTGACACGGCGCAGGGCCTTGAAAGTGACCTTGAGCAGGGCGTTGGCCCGCTCGGCGACGCCGTGGACGCCACGGATGACCTTGTTGAAGGTCTGCTGGGCTTCGTCGAGTTCGCCGCCCTTGGGCTTCTTGACCGGGTGGCGGAAGCCGGAGCCGGCGGTCTCCCTGCCGACATCGAGCACAGCGGTGTAGGTGATACTGGTCAACGCGTGAAGCCTCTGGTGCTCGGGAACGTGATCTTCGCAGACCTGTTCCTACCAGGGGCTTCACCCATATCTGACGCCGGGTCACCCATCGGCGGCCGCCGCGAGTCGCACACCATCACACACCGCAACCATCAGTTTGCCGAGAAGACCTCAGTGTCTTGACCTCCACCAACTGAAGCCCATCCTTGACGAGATCACCCAGCACGTGATCCAGCAACAGCGTGCCCACACCGCTACCGCGTAGTTCCGCCGCGACGGCCACCCAGAGGATCTCTGCGGCGCGTACCGACCGGCGGTCTACAATCACGAACCCGGCCAGGCCGCCACTGTTCGTGACGACCCATGCGGGATGGGTCCTCATTGAGGTTGCGATCTTCTCGCCAACATCGTCGGTGAAGTACTCCGGTAACCCGAGCACGATCGCAGCACAACCACCAGTGTCGGCGGGCATGGCACGGCGAACATCGAGCACGCTGCGATGATCGCAGGAGGCCGCCCCATCAGCACGCCTTTTCTTCCGGGCAGGATGTCGCGAGTGCGCCTCGCGATCGTCAGTGCTGATCAAAGCATCGGGCTACCCGCTCGCGGCGAAGGTCAACTTCCGGAACTGGCATCAGCCCTCGCCAACCAACTTATGACTCAGGACACTGGCGGATCGGCGGCCCACTGCCTAAGTAGCGTCGTGATTTAGTGGCCACTACCTGGGCCAATGTCCGCTCAGCGGGAGCTCAGCGGCCCGAGGCGTCTTTGGGTCAGTGTCGTGGTCCATCGGCCTTGGCTGAGGTTGCCTGAAGGCCATGGTGAGTGACCCAGAAATGGTGCTCGGTAAAGCGTCAGGTAAGTGCCAGTGTTCCGGCAGTCTTGGGCGGGCATGAGCTGCGGTTTGGCGTGGGCACCGAGCTGGGGTCGCAGGACGCGGTGCGACAGCTCACTGGAGGGCATGAAATCCGCTCAGTCGCAACCCTCCGGAAGTTATGAAATCCTTCAACTCGCAAATCCGCCAGAGGGCACAAAATTGTTCAGTCCGCAAATCCGGCAGAGGGCATATAGTCCGTTCGGCCGCAACAGTCTTGACAAGAAACTCTAAGCTTGACAGCGCCGTGGAGTTTGCTTATGGTCCAGTCGTTCAGGTCCTCGCCGATCGATATCCAAAGGTGTTCATGACCACGCCTCCAACGTTGCTGAAGTTCAGGCAGCAGTTGATTCTTGCCGTTCTTATGTTGTGTTCGCTGCTGATTTGGCTGGACAATACCGTCCTGAGTACTACGCTGGAGACCCTTGCAGACCCGGTCCGTGGACTGGGGGCCAATCCCGGTCAGCTGCAATGGGCGACCGGTTCGTACACTCTGGCCTTCGCCACATTGATGTTCACTGCAGGGGCATTGGGCGACCGCTTCGGTCACCGGACTGTGTTTTCCAGTGGGTTGGTGATCTTCGCCGGGTCCTCGCTGTGGGCGGCGTACGCAAGCGATGCGGGCCAGCTGATTGCAGCTCGAGCTGCGATGGGGGTGGGCAGCGCGCTGATCACGCCCGCCATGTTGGCCATCCTTATGTGGACCTTTACTGGCCCCGCGCGGGCTGCCGCGATCGGCATTTTCTCGACGTCGGCCGGTGTCGGAATGGCTGCCGGCCCGGTGCTGGCGGGGTTCCTGCTCGATCATTTCTGGTGGGGCTCGGTCTTTCTGATCAATGTCCCGGTCGCGGCATTGGCGTTGGGCGGGCTCGCCGTGCTGGTTCCGAATTTCCACAGCCCCACTCGTCGGCCACTGGACCCCGCTGGAATGTTGCTGTCGATCAGTGGGCTCGTGGCGTTGGCCTACGGGCTGATCCGGGCGGGGCAGGTGGCTGCGTGGAGTCGTACCGATGTCTGGGCGCCGATCGTTGTCGGTCTGGTTCTGCTGGCCGTTTTCGTACTCGCCGAACTGCGTGTCAAGGTGCCCAGCTTTGATCCGCGACTGCTCGCGCAACGCACATTCGGTGGCGGCAATGTGGCGCTCGGATTGCTGCTCTTTGCTGTGGCCGCCATCACCTTCTATAACGCGTTCTACCTGCAAGGCGCGCTCGGATTTTCGCCGATGAAGGCGGGTTTGGCCAATATCCCGACCGCATTGGGCGCGCTCGCGGGGGCGCCCCTTGGCTCGCGCCTGGTTCGCCGCCTGTCGCTACGCCCTGTCACCGTGCCAGCGCTAACCGTTGCTGCGCTGACCATGGGCGGGTACGGGTTCCTCGGACTGCAAACTCCACTCGTCTGGATCGAGATCCTGTTGTTGATACAGGGTCTCTCGATCGGCATGGTGATCGGCCCCGTTACGGCCGCATTGATCAGCAACCTGCCGTTGGAACAGGCCGGTGCAGGATCGGCCGTCACCAACACCGTGCGACAAACCGGCAGTGTGATCGGAATCGCAGTAGGCGGCACGATCATGTCGATCATGTACCGACGTGCGATCGAACCTTCGCTGGAGGGTGCACCCGGTCCGGTGCAGGATCAGGCGCGAGTTTCCGCCGAACAGGCCCGCCACGTCGCCACCGCTATCCACCGGCCCACTCTTGCTCAGGCTGCTGATAATGCGTTTATCCATGCTATGCACGTAGGCGCGGGCTGGATCGCGGTCATCGCACTCCTCGGAGCAGCTGTGCTGCTGATTACCTTGCCTGCTGTCGGAAAGAAGAAGGGTCCGATACCGGAGCCGGACTACGAAGAGGCCCGCAGCTCCGAGGCCAGGGCCGCCCAGGCGCCACAAAGTCCGGGTACCGTCCGCCGTGTCGGTGGGGGGGCGGTGGCGGGCGCGACCGTGACGATCACAACGATGCACGGTGAGGTGGTCGGTGCCGCGATTACCGGGAGCGACGGCGAGTTTGTTTGCCGTGGCGTGCCGTCGGATACCTATACCGTGGTCGCCGTTGCGGAAGGCATGCACCCGAGCGCGGGAACGTTGGCCGTGCCCGAGACCGGTGTGGTGCGCTACGACGCCGAGCTGGAGCCGATGGCGACACTGACCGGCGTGGTCGAGGCCGGCGGGCGCGCCGTGCCCGATGCTCAGGTGACGGTGCTGGACACGTCGGGCGAATTGATCGGCATTGCCCGCACCGACGACAACGGTCGCTACCTGGTGACCGACCTGCCCGGCGGCAACCACGTCGTCGTCACCCGCGGCTACCCCTCGGTGACCACCAGCGTGATGGTGGCCGATGGAGCGAACGTGCACGACGTGGAGCTCGGCTACGACCCCCATTGCGGGATCGATAGCCAACCCGCATATGGGGGTGCCGATGTGGGCAGCCACTGACGCGATGGAAATCGGGCAAAGACCCCCTGGTGTCCGGGTTGATAGTCAAGCCACGTACCTCCTCGACCGTCATATGTTTGCCCTATGGACCTGGTCCTGCCGCGCGGTGGGAGCTGCCCCGCCCGTTGGTGACGTCGAGACGGTTGCCTTGGTTGTCCCGACGCCGGACCTTTCCAAGTTTGAGGTGTCCGACGTCGACTGCGCGCTGATCGAGCCGGACAGGCTCGCTGGCGCGCTCCTCGACTCGCCCGGTCGGTCGGTGGATGCTTGGCGGGCGCGGATTGCGGGCGGCGATTCGGCCCTGCCGATCGCCGGGCATGCCGTTCCCGATGCCACTGGTGCCGCCGTGACATCAGCGGAGCATGCCGTGGCCGTCTTTCGTCACACTACTGCTGTTGCGGCCGAACTGCGCACAGCACTGGCCGCCGAGCTGCGGCCATATCAGGTCCGCGGTGTGAGCTGGCTGCGCGAGGCTGTCGACGCACACGGCGGTGCGGTGCTTGCCGACGAGATGGGGCTCGGTAAGACGCTGCAGGCAATCGGCTATCTCGTCGGGCGCGCCGATGAGGGGCCACAGGTGGTGGTGTGTCCCACGTCGCTGGTCGGGAACTGGGCACACGAGATCGCGCGGTTTGCACCTGATCTACGGACGATGATCTGGCGTGGCGGGCCGCTGGAGGCGATAGATAACAGGACGGTAGTGCTCACCGGCTATCCGACGCTACGCATACATAGCCCTGTCCTAATGGAGCATCATTGGGCCACTGCGGTTTTCGACGAGGCGCAGGTGCTGAAGAACCCCCGCACACAAATATCGAAGGCCGCGCGAACCATCGCGGCCGACGCGAGAATCGCGTTGACCGGAACGCCCGTCGAGAATCACCTTGAGGAACTCTGGGCACTGCTCAATCTGGTCGCACCGCAGCTGTTCGGGCATAAGGCGCAGTTCCGTCGTCGCTTTATCCGGCCGATCGCGGACGGTTCCCTCGCCGCCGCTACCCGACTGCGCGGGGCGATCGAGCCAGTTGTGTTGATGCGGAAGAAGTCTCAGGTTGCAGCATCACTCCCACCTAAGATCCACGCCAACCTGATCTGCGACCTTACCGTAGAACAGCAGCAACTGTACGACCAACTGCTGGAGCAGGCGATCAACGACGGCTTCGGCAGCGGCGCACAGCGCCAGGCCCGGGTGCTGGCAGCTTTGACCGCACTCAAGCAGGTCTGTAACCACCCGAGACTGGTCACCGACGACTCCGACGACTCCGACGAACTATCGGGGAGGTCGGGAAAGCTCGACCTGTGCACCGACATTGTGGCCAACAACCTCGAAACTGATTCGCCAACACTGATTTTCACCCAATACCGGAAGACCGGTGAGCTGCTCGTGCGGCACTTCGGCGAGCAGTTCCGTGTGTCTGTCCCGTTCTTCCACGGCGGCTTGAATCAGGAACAGCGGGCCGACATCGTCCGCCGCTTCCAGACCGACCATGGTCCGAAAGTGCTGGTGCTCAGCCTGAAAGCTGGGGGCACCGGGCTCACTCTCACCCGCGCAGCCGACGTCATTCACTTCGACCGATGGTGGAATCCGGCCGTGGAAGCGCAGGCCTCCGATCGAGTCCATCGGATCGGTCAAACCCGCACCGTGACCGTCACCACCCTGACCACCAATACCACCGTTGAGGAGCACATCGCGGCCATGCATTCGCGCAAATCCGCGCTATCCGATATCGCCGATATGTCCGGTGTCGCCGAATTGGCCCGATTGGATGACGACCGCCTCATTGCGACCCTGCGCCGGAAGCGAGCCAGTTGATATGGCGGACGACGATTTTGGTTACACAGCGTGGGGGCGGGACTGGGTTCGGCTCGCCCAGCCGTTACGCCAGACCCGACCCGACCCGCTGTTGCCGCGCGCCCGCAAGCTGGCGCGCGTAGGAGGAGTGCAGGTCACGATCGACGGCCGCATCGTGCGCGGCGTTGTCCAGCGTGGCCGCAACGCATCGGTGGCCTGCATCGAGGTGGCGCCGATGTCCCGGGAGACGATCGTGGGGATCACCGGCCAGTTGTACGGTGCTCGGCCCATCCTCACCGATGAGGTGCACCGCGCGATCACCGAGGTGGGCCACCCGCCCGCACCGATACTCGCAGGCGTCGACTGCTCCTGCTCGGATGGCACTGGGCGTTGTATCCACGTACTGGCCGTCTATTACGAAATGGCACGACGTGTCGATGACGATCCTCGAATTGCGCTCGATATCCAGGACTTCTTCCGCGTCTCATCGGGTAGCACTCGAGTATCCACCGCGACATTACCGCAGCGGTGGATCGCGCTCAATGACCTTGATCCGGCCGACTACTTCACGGTGTCCAAGTAGTCGTACTCACACGACATATATCGACGGCACCGTCATCCGCACCGACCGCGTCGCCGCCCCGGGCCCCAACGGAGCCGATCTGTGGTGGTCGGGCAAGCACAAACACCACGGCGGCAACGTCCAGGTCATCTCCGCGCCGGACGGCTGGCCGCTCTGGGTCT
>DASYMY010000552.1:0-4953 GCA_036008825.1 Glaciihabitans sp. | reverse complement strand
AGGATGATCGTGAGCAGCCCCTTGGGTACTCCCGCGCTCAAGAACTGGGCGGCGAGGCCAGCGCCAAGGACAACTTCCGGTGTGGCCATGGGCAGGAATAACAGCAGGCTGAGAAATGATCGGCCTCGAAACCGGAATCGCACCAGTGCGATTGCCATCAATGTACCGAGTGCGGTGGCGATCAGCGTCGCGACAACTCCCACCAGCACGCTGGTGCCAAAGGCAGCGCACACCCCCTGGGCGTCGCAGACGTTCAGCCAGTTATCGAGAGTGAAGCCGCTCCAAATGATGTTGGATTTTCCGGAGTCGTTGAATGAGAACACAAAGGTGTAGACAATCGGCACCAGCAGGAAGGTGAGCGCGAGGACGCTGTACACGGGCAGCAGCCATCGACCAAGAGAGAACGTCTGGGCCCGACGGTGGGGCGCAGGTGCCGGTGCAACCACTGATGTGGTCTGTTCGCTGGGTTGTGTTGTGGCAGTCACACCAGATCCTCCGTTCCGCTGCGCTTCACGTAGGCGCTGACCAACACCAAAATGATGCCCATTAGCAGTACCGATAGCGCCGCCGCTTCGGGGTAGTTGAGCAGATCGATGAAATTGGCCTCGATCACATTGCCCACCATTGAGGTGGATGAGGATCCCAAGAAGCTGGAACTGGCGTTGATGTAGTCGCCAGACGCGGGGATAAAAGTCAGCAGGGTGCCCGACACGATTCCGGGCATTGAGAGCGGAACGGTCACCTTCCAAAACGTGGTGGCCGAGTTGGCGTAGAGGTCAGAACTGGCTTCCAAGTACCGCAGGTCCAGGCGCTCCAACGTGGTGTACAGCGGCAGTGTCATAAAAGGGATGAAGTTGTAGGTGAGCCCAAAAATGACTGAAAAGGCGGTGCCGGTGAGATGGTCATTTGCGCCAAGAATGCCCAAAGTTTTTAGCCCCAGCACGAGCGGGGTGTCATCCGACATCAGCTGTTTCCAGGCGAGGGTACGCAGGAGAAACGAGATGAAGAACGGCGCGATCACTAACGTCAACATCAGTGCCTGCAGCATTGGCCGGGCGCGGGCCTTCACACCGATGAAGTAGGCCAAAGGGTAGGAGATGAGGAGTGCAAAAAAGGTCGCCGCAATGGCGTACCCGAACGAGCGGAGAAAGTGTGGCCAGTACGCGTCCACAACGGCAACGTAGTTTTGCCACTCGAAGGCGGGCTCAAACTGGCCAACGTCTCCAAATTCGACCGGCGCCTGGAGCGAGGTAAGCACCAGCGACACGAGGGGTGTCAAAAAGAACAGGAGAAGGTACAGCACCCCAGGAAGCAGAAGGATCAGGGCAAGAGGGCTGCGTTTGCGCGCGGCGGGCTCTGCCTGAGTTGTACCGCTCGCGAACGCCGCGAAGGCCATCTCAGAGGGCCTCGAGCTCGGCGGCCAGTTCGTCCTGGGTTTGGACGGCAATTGCGTGGGTGTCGGTATCCGCGTCGAAGCGTGGCCCCACCGCCGGATCGTCAGCTAAACCGAAGCCGTGCTCGGTGGCCCAGGCAACCCAGACCTGCGCGCCGACCTGCACAACAGGGCCAAACACCATGTTCTGGGCAAACACCACAATGTCGCGAAGGCCAGCAATGGCGATGAGATATTGAGTGCTGACACCGCTGAACGAGACATCAACCACCCGCCCGGGTCCCAGAATATTGCGCCCGGCCTGAGGGGAGGGCGCTTCGGTGTGAAGCATCAGTTTTTCCGGCCGAACTCCAATGGTCACGTCACCCGCGTGGCGTTGGGCACGGCGGCGGGGCACTTCAATGCTGTTTTGCGCCACCTTCACCACGATGGAGGCGTCGGAGGATGCCGTGACGTGGCCGGTGAAAAGATTGGATTGGCCCAAAAAGTTGGCGACGAACGCGGTACGCGGAAGCTCGTAGAGTTCCTCGGGAGCTCCCATCTGTTCGATGGCTCCTTTGTTCATCACCGCGACGGTGTCGGCCATGGTCATGGCTTCTTCCTGGTCATGGGTGACATGCAGGAACGTCAGTCCAACTTCGGACTGGATGGATTTGAGCTCGAGTTGCATTTGCCGCCGCAACTTCAGGTCAAGTGCGCCGAGCGGTTCGTCCAGCAAGAGCAGAGCTGGTCTGTTGACAACGGCGCGCGCCAAGGCGACGCGCTGTTGTTGGCCACCGGAGAGTTGAGCTGGTTTACGTGCTGCGAGGTGGTCAAGTTCCACGAGTTTGAGTACGTCGTGGGCGCGGGTCAGCGCGTCGGGGACTTTGCGGCGTTTGAGCCCAAACGCGACATTCTCCAAGATGCTCATGTGTGGGAAGAGTGCGTAGGACTGGAACACTGTATTGACAGGCCGCTGGAACGACTTGATCGAGGTGACGTCTTTGCCGCCGATCAGGATGCTTCCCGAGGTGGGCTCTTCCAACCCAGCGACCAGGCGCAGTGTGGTTGTTTTGCCGCACCCGGACGGTCCGAGGAGAGCAAAAAATGACCCGGCCGGGATGGTGAGGTTGAGGTCCTCAATTGCGGTAAATCCGGGAAACCGTTTATGAAGACCCACCAGTTCGAGGTCGGCTCCTGCCGAGGCGAACTCCTGTTTGACCATTAGGCGCCCAGGGAGACGCGTTGGAATTCTGCGTTGAACGTCTGATCATCGCCAGAGCTGAGGGTGCGGAAGATGTGCGCTCGGGACAGGGTCTCTTCATCAGGAAATATAAGGGGGTTGTCTGCCACCTCAGGGAAAAGCTGGGCAGCTGCTTCTTGTGCTCCCTCGACGGGGGTGATGAAGTTCACCCACGCGGCAACCTCAGCGGCGACCTCGGGTTCGTAGTAGTAATTCATCAGTGCCTCGGCATTCGCTTTACGCGGGGAACCCATGGGGACAACAAAGGTGTCACCCCACAGCGTTCCACCCGCGGAAGGAAGAGCGAACTTCCATTTCTCGTACCCCGCCTCGGCGTTCAAAACGGTGATGTCGCCCGACCAGGCGATCGCTGCGACGGCATCCCCAGATACGAAGTCCTGCATGTATTCGTTGCCTTTAATGCCCAGAATGTGTCCGGAGCTAACGTGCTCTTCCAGCACTTCCAACGCCGCCTGGTACTCGTCTTCACCCCACTCGGTGCCCGAAATATCAACACCAGCATTGAGCAAAAGGAGCCCCATAGTGTCGCGCATCTCGCTCAGTACGGTCACCTTGCCCTTGAGCGAGCTTTGCCACAAGTCGTCGACACTTTCGAGCCCACCCGGAACTTCTTCCGTGTTCCATGCCAACCCAGCAAACCCGTTCTGCCATGGCAACGAGCGCATACGACCCTCGTCAAAGTCCGGGTTCAACAAGGCCGGAGACAGGTTCGCTTTATTGGGAATGTTCGCCTCGTCCAGTTCCTGAACGTAACCAAACCGGATTAGCCGAGCAACCATCCACTCGGTGAGACAGAACGTGTCCGCCCCGGTTTCTCGGCCCAACGCCAGTTGGTCTTTGATGGTGCCGTAATAGGTGTTGTTGTCGTCGATGTCGACCTTGTAGGTGACGGAGATGCCGGTTTGTTCCTCGAAACGGGCCAGGGTCGGATAGTTACCGTCATCGTCCTCATCGATATACGCGGGCCAGTTCGACCAGGTGAGGGTCTTGTCTTCCGCGGAGACATCGGTGGCTGGCTCAGGTGCCGCCTCGTCTTCACCCGCGCACGCTGCGAGCGCCAACGCTGCCGCGCCCGCGCCTGAAACGGACAGCATGGCACGACGGCTGAATTGTGTTGCGCGTGCCTGTTGCACGAGCCGACGGATAAGCGGATCTTGAGGCATGGCAGGCACTGGGCAGCTCCTTCATGAAATAAGTCAGCGACCACGAGGTCATCGCTTGGGCTAGATCCTGGCATATTGGTACACCGGAGCGCACTCCCCTACGGGCAATTACGTCATCTTGTAACACGAATGTCACGAAATTAGTTGCAGAAGCTTTCTTTTGCTTCGGATTCCGAACCTCGATGGTTACGCTGACGGTATGAGAATCTGCGTTCCCGCGGAAATAAAGAACAACGAGTTCCGCGTAGCCCTAACTCCTGCAGGGGTACATGATTTGGTGCTGCACGGCCATGAGGTTTGTATCGAAACGGGAGCGGGAGACGGTTCGTCCATTCCGGACGATGCCTACCGGGCGTCGGGCGCACGTATTCTTCCCGATGCGGCAACAACCTGGGACATGGCAGAGCTGGTACTCAAAGTAAAAGAGCCGCTCGAATCGGAGTACGGATACTTCCGAGAAGGCTTGATCTTGTTCACCTACCTTCACCTGGCCGCTGAGCCAGCCTTGACCCACGCTTTGCTCGACGCACGGATGACGGCGTTTGCTTATGAAACCGTGCAATTGCCGTCTCGTGCCCTGCCGTTGCTTGCGCCCATGAGCGAAGTCGCAGGACGGCTGGCTCCCCTGGTGGGTGCAAATGCGATGATGCGGCCCAACGGTGGGCCGGGTCTGCTGATTCCGGGTGTGCCAGGAACGTATCCGGCAACAATTGTGGTGTTGGGTGGGGGTGTTGCCGGCACAAACGCGATTTCCGTCTCGGTAGGGCTGGGCGCGGACGTGATTGTGCTGGACACAAACCTGCAGCGCCTGCGGGAGCTAGACGCGCTGTACGCCGGTCGGATCAGGACGGTGGTCTCGAATAGCTACGAGATTGAGCGTGCCGTCGTGCGGGCTGACCTGGTGATTGGTTCAGTGCTTGTTCCGGGAGCCAAAGCTCCCAAGTTGGTGAGCAACGACCTGGTATCGCGAATGAAAAAAGGCAGCGTACTGGTGGACATCGCCGTCGATCAGGGCGGCTGTTTCGAAGACAGTCATCCCACTACCCATGCTGATCCAACCTTTGTTGTGCACGGGTCGTTGTTCTATTGCGTCGCGAATATGCCTGGTGCCGTAGCGAATACCTCCACCTTCGCACTAACTAATGCAACGCTGC
>DASYMY010000551.1:0-1772 GCA_036008825.1 Glaciihabitans sp. | reverse complement strand
GCCTTCGCTGCGGATGCCGGCCTACCTGCACGCGGATTTGATCACGATCACTACGACGTGCCTCAGGCACAGTGGGCCGAGCTGGTTGCTCGCGGTGCCGTACCAGTGACGGTGCGTGAACTGGTGGAGCGGCTACGCGAGAGCGGCCTCCGCGTCTCCCAGAAGGAGCGGCGCGGGCTCTAGCCTGCTCACCACGACACCCGGAACCCTTCAAGGCTTTTCACCACGGCGCCCGTCTCAATGTCAACGAAGACGGTGGTGATACTGGTTGATCTCCCGTTGGCTTCGTAACTATCAGAGGCGGATGTCGCTACGTTCGGCACCGTCTCAATAACTACGTACTGGTTGTTCGGTGAGATCGAGAAGCTCTCGATGCTTCCTTCATCGTTGAGGGTGCGAAATAAGGATTTTGACGCCACGCCGTCGTCGACGACGATAGCGCTGACGAAACGCCCGCTCTCCTCGTCGAAGACGGCAACTTGTTGCACCCATCGGTCATCCGGAAGTACCGTGACGGCGCCGCCGGAGGGAATCTCCCCGTTGAAACTGGAGGCGTTGAGGCGTTGGGTATCACCGGTGGCGATGCTTAAGGCCAGAGGTCCAAACGGGTCTGCCACAACAAGGGTGCTGCCATCCGTGGAGAGGTTCTCAAATTCCGTGAATTGGCCGAGGGGGATGACGGATCCTTCCTCGGCAACGTCGATCAGCAGCACACTCAGATCGTCGGTGTGCACAACAATGCGGGTGGAGGTGGGCACAAATTCCCACCCCAAAGCGACAATGGGTAGTCCCTCGATCCCGGCCACCGGGGTGACCACGCGACTATTTACCAGGTTGACCACAAACAGTGTTTGGTTATAAACAGTGCCCGCGCTGTCCGTGCCGGTGAAGGTGAAACCGAAATAGCCGGTGGTGGAGCTCGACCGGGCGAGATCTAGGGTGCCAACGCCAGGCATCCGAATGTCTTCGACGTTGCCGTCTGCGTTTACCAAGGCGAGCGCGCTCGATCCGTCATCGCGGAGGGTCACGACGGCGAGCGAGTTGTCGAATACCGCGTAGTCCTGGATCCGTGGGGCGGTGTACACAATTTCTCGCTCGGTGGTGAGAATGCCGGTGCGGATGATTTGATCCTCCCCCTCCCCCCGGTCGAGGTAGTACATTTCGGGCGCTCCGGTGCGGAATTCGTAGGACAGGGTGGATGGCTGCGCAACGTAGGGGCTCGTAACCCCCGTCACTTCGACCGTGTACACGGTGTTGTAGAGCAGGGGCTCATCGAATTGCACCGCAATGACATCTCCGCTGGCGGTAACCGTGGCGGGAACCGCAGGAACGATGGTGAGCTGATCGGCGTCGATGGCGGCCACTGCCTGGTTCGTGAACAGTCGCAATTGTTGACCGCTTTGCGCGACAACACCGTCAGTGTCCACCTGCGCGCTGGAAAGCTTGGGGCCCTGCGTTAGACCTAAACCGGCGAAGACGCCGACTAACACCACCAGCGCCGCAATCACCAGGGCGAACGTACGACGGAATGCGGGGCCGCTGGCCTCCTCGACGGGCTCCGTATTGAGTTGGGGAGTGATGTAACTCAAAACAGGTACGGTTCGCTTGGTTCGCCTACGGGGGTGACGCTCTCCGGTGCAAGGGCAATCTGCTGCGCACTGGAGGTGCTGGGGTTTGCCACGAACTGCCCGGTGAGCTGAACCCAATCGTCGAGAGCCATCTCATCACGCCACCCGGGCATGTACACGGGCACACCAACCGGCTGAGCATCC
>DASYMY010000550.1:0-2813 GCA_036008825.1 Glaciihabitans sp. | reverse complement strand
GCTCCGGTCAAGCGCGGTGATGCCCGCAATCGACCGGTACACCGGAGTTCTCTATGATGCGCTTGACTCAGCCACATTGACGCCCGCAGCACGAGCGTTCTTGGCGAACCATGTTGCCATCTCGTCCGCCCTATTCGGCCTGGTGCGCGCGGGTGACCCAATACCGGCCTATCGCTTGTCCGCGTCTTCAAAGGTGCCGAACATAAAGCTCAAAGCACATTGGAGCACGCAGGTATCCGCGGTTCTGGCGGAACATCCGGGGTTCGTGCTTGATCTTCGCTCCGAATCGTACGTTTCCCTCGGCCCCGTACCGGCAGGGGTAGCCAGCTACTTTGTGCGAGTTGTAACCGAAAGCGCGGACGGCACTCGCCGAGCCCTCAACCATTTCAATAAAAAGGGAAAGGGCGAATTTGTTCGTGCCTTGGCCGAAGCGGCAATTGACCACGAATCGGTGAACGCACTGCTCACCTGGGCGGCCAACAATGGGATCCGATTAGTGGAAGGTGCGCCGGGCGAACTTGATCTGGTGGTCTGACCTTCGGTCACACCTTGTAGCTAATGCCTTCGTGTTCCAGGAGCCAGATTTTGGTGGGCACGCCACTTCCCGCACTGTAGCCCGTAATGCGCTGATCAGACGCCAGCACACGGTGGCACGGCACCAGCAGCGGCAGAGGGTTTGCGCCCACCGCGCGTCCGACCGCTCTGCCCGCTGAGACGCGACCGGTCATTGTCCCGATGTCGCCGTACGATCGGTGCTCACCCCACGGAATTTTTGTCAGCGAGCTCCACACCGCGCGCTGAAATTCGGTACCGCCACCGTGTATTGGTAGATCGAACTCGCACCGGCCGTCGAAGAAATACTCCGTGAGCTGCTCCACTGCACATGCGAGCACTGACGCTGTTATTTCCCCAACATTGTCGTGCGGCAGGGTTCCTGCATTTTCGATTGACAGCGAGGTTATAACCTCGCCGTCACTTCCGATCTCGACCCTGCCAATGGGGAAGTGTGATCTCTGCAGGTACGCGGGAGGGAGTGCTGTCAATGTGTGTGAGGGCGCTAGCGCGCCCTTGCGCTCGAGTGTGGCGGTGGAGCGTGGACTGCCGGACGGTCTCGGTGAAGGTATTGACATGGGGGAACGCTATCGACGGCGAGTGGCCCGGACGCAAGCGTGCGGACGCGTCGGGGACAACATGTCACATCAAGTTCTGGGGGAGGATAGGTGGATGTCAACTATTGAATACCGCAACCTCGGCAACTCTGGCCTTCGTGTGTCCACGATCGGTCTGGGATGCAACAACTTTGGGCGTGCGAAAACAATCACCGAAACACAAGAAGGAACGAACGCTGTTATTTCAGCGGCAATCGACGCAGGGGTCACGCTGTTCGATACCGCCGATATCTACGGTTCAGAGCGCGGCCTCAGTGAAACACTTATGGGCAACGCGTTGATGGGACGTAGATCCGAAATTGTGCTGGCAACAAAATTTGGCCTCGACATGGCCGGGGCAAACGGGCCCGATTGGGGAGCGCGCGGATCCCGCCGATACATCCGCTTGGCAGTGGAAGCATCGCTTCGACGATTGCAGACCGATTGGATCGACCTCTATCAGCTTCACACTCCCGATAAGAACACCCCCATCGATGAGACCCTCTCCACCCTCGATGACCTCATTGCTGAGGGAAAGATTCGGTACATCGGCCACTCCAATCTCAGCGGATGGCAGATTGCCGACGCAGAGTACCGTGCCATTTTGGGATCGCATCCGAAGTTCATCTCGGCACAAAACGAGTACAGCTTGCTGAAGCGCGGGGTCGAAGCAGAAGTATTGCCCGCGGTGGGAGCGTACGGTCTCGGATTCCTGCCGTTTTTCCCCCTATTCAATGGATTATTCACCGGTAAATACACGCGTAACGGCGGGCCTGCTGACGCACGTTTGACAACGATCCGCCCCGAAGCGCTCGAATCGGTCCCGTGGGACGCTCTGGAGTCCTACCAGGCGTACTGCGATAGCAAAGGGGTGAGCATGCTCACTGCAACCTTTGGCTGGCTGTTGGCCCAGCCAGGGGTGACGAGCGTTATTGCGGGTGCTACCAAGCCCGAGCAGGTCGTTCAGAACGCTGAGGCGGCCACAGCCTGGACGCCCAGTTCCGAAGAAGTCGCCGAAATCTCCGCCTTCTTCCCCATCTCTGCTCGATAAACCGCGGATAAACGAAAGGCCGGCAGCAACCACCGATTCGATGAGTTGCTGCCGGCCGAAACCAACAGGGGTTAGTTACTTCTGAAGGACAACCTGGATGTCCAGGTTGATGGTGACATCGTCACCGAGGGTGAATCCGCCGGCCTCAAGAGCGGCGTTCCAGTTGACGCCGTAGTCAAGACGGTTGATCTTGGTGGTTGCCGATGCGGCAGCTTTGGTCTGGCCGTAACCGTCGACGATGATGCCACCGAACTCTCCGGTCAGTACAACCTGCTTGGTGACGCCACGCAAGGTGAGGTCGCCCGTGACGGTGAAGTCTTCAGCGTTCTTGACATCAAAGCTGGTGGACTTGAAGGTCATGGTGGGGAACTCGTCCGCGAGGAAGAAATCACTCGTGCGGAGGTGGTTGTCGCGGTCCTTCTGGTTGGTGTTGACCGAAGCGATCTCGATGGTGGCTTCGACCGAGCTGTCCTTGGGGTCTTCCGCCGTGACAACAGTCAGATCGAAGTTCTCGAAGGTGCCGCGGACCTTGCTGATGGCGAGGTGACGCACCGAGAAAGTGATCGCGGAGTGGGTGGGATCAAGGGTCCAGGTGCCGGCGACGTATGCGGGGT
>DASYMY010000549.1:0-6779 GCA_036008825.1 Glaciihabitans sp. | reverse complement strand
AGGGCGGAACGCAGGACTACTACCTGCGCAAGTTCGACCGCTCCAACCAGGGCACAAGCTACAACCAGCGCGTCATCGTTAATGCGGGCGACCGTATTGAAGAGGGCCAGGTTATTGCTGATGGTCCCGCAACGGAGAACGGCGAGCTCGCACTCGGAAAGAACCTCCTCGTGGCATTTATGCCGTGGGAAGGCCACAACTTCGAGGACGCGATCATCCTGAGCCAGAACCTGGTCAAGGACGACACCCTCTCCTCGATTCACATCGAAGAGTACGAAGTCGACGCCCGCGACACCAAGCTCGGTAAGGAAGAGATCACCCGCGACCTCCCGAACGTTAGCCCGGAACTTCTGGCTGACCTCGACGAGCGTGGAATCATCCGCATCGGTGCTGAAGTTCGTCCCGGTGACATCCTGGTCGGAAAGGTCACGCCGAAGGGCGAGACCGAGCTGTCCGCTGAGGAGCGCCTGCTGCGCGCCATCTTCAACGAGAAGAGCCGCGAAGTGCGCGACACCTCGCTCAAGGTTCCTCACGGTGAGCAGGGAACGGTTATCGCCGTCAAGGAGTTCAGCGCCGACAACGACGACGAACTCGGCTCCGGCGTCAACCAGCGTGTTGTTGTCTACATCGCCCAGAAGCGCAAGATCACCGCTGGTGACAAGCTCGCTGGTCGTCACGGCAACAAGGGTGTTATCTCGAAGATCCTGCCGGTTGAGGACATGCCGTTCCTCGCCGACGGAACCCCCGTTGACATCATCCTCAACCCGCTTGGTATCCCCGGTCGAATGAACTTCGGTCAGGTCCTTGAAACCCACCTCGGGTGGATCGCCAAGCAGGGCTGGCAGGTTGAAGGCAAGCCCAAGTGGGCTGGCCGTCTTCCCGAAGAGGCGCACAGCGCCGCCCCGGGCACAAAGGTTGCGACCCCCGTGTTCGACGGTGCCCTCGAGGAGGAAATCGCCGGTCTACTCGACTCGACGACTCCGACTCGCGATGGCGAGCGTCTGATCGACTCCAGCGGAAAGACCCGTCTATTCGACGGTCGTTCCGGTGAGCCGTTCCCCGAGCCTGTCTCGGTTGGTTACATGTACATCCTCAAGCTGCACCACCTTGTCGACGACAAGATCCACGCACGCTCGACGGGTCCGTACTCGATGATCACCCAGCAGCCCCTTGGTGGTAAGGCTCAGTTCGGTGGACAGCGCTTCGGTGAGATGGAGGTCTGGGCTCTCGAGGCTTATGGCGCCGCTTACGCACTGCAGGAACTGCTCACGATCAAGTCTGACGACATCCTTGGCCGCGTGAAGGTATACGAGGCCATCGTCAAGGGTGAGAACATCCAGGAGCCCGGTATTCCGGAAAGCTTCAAGGTCCTCATCAAGGAGATGCAGTCGCTGTGTCTGAACGTCGAGGTGCTGTCAGCTGACGGCTCCACGGTCAACCTGCGCGACACGGATGACGAGGTCTTCCGTGCAGCGGAAGAGTTGGGCATCAACATCTCCACTCGGTTCGAGTCTTCGTCAATTGACGAGATCTAGACCCGGTCCGATAAAGACTTTTCGTTTTCCAAGGAGAGAAGAAAACATTGCTCGACGTTCACGCGTTTGACGAAATTAAGATCGGTCTTGCGACCGCTGACGACATCCGTCGTTGGTCGCACGGCGAGGTCAAAAAGCCCGAAACCATCAACTACCGCACCCTGAAGCCCGAGAAGGACGGTCTGTTCGGCGAACAGATCTTCGGACCCTCGCGCGACTGGGAATGCTCCTGTGGCAAGTACAAGCGAGTGCGCTTCAAAGGCATCGTGTGCGAGCGCTGTGGCGTGGAGGTCACCAAGTCCTCCGTCCGCCGCGAGCGTATGGGCCACATCGAGCTCGCCGCGCCGGTTACTCACATCTGGTACTTCAAGGGTGTGCCCAGCCGTCTCGGTTACCTGCTCGACATGGCACCGAAGGACCTCGAAAAGGTCATCTACTTCGCTGCGTACATGATCATCTCCGTTGACGAGGAAGCTCGTCACGAAGACATGCCCGGCCTTGAGAACGAGCTTCGGCTTGAGATCAAGACCCTTGAGGGACAGCGCGACACCCGTATCGCCGACCGCCTCCGTAAGCTCGAAGACGACCTCGCTGCCCTGGAGGCAGAAGGCGCCAAGAGCGACCAGAAGCGTCGCGCGAAGGATGCTGCCGAGAAGGAAATGGGCCAGGCCCGTAAGTCCTTCGACGAGCAGATCGCTCAGCTCGAGCGTGTGTGGGATGACTTCCGCACCCTCAAGGTTGGCGAACTGAAGCCCGAGGATGCCGTGTTCCACGACCTCCAGGACCGCTTCGGTACCTACTTCGAGGCATACATGGGTGCTGAGTCCATTCAGAAGCGCCTGCAGGCATTCGACCTGGCCGCGGAGAGCGAATTGCTCCACGACCAGATCGCCAACGGCAAGGGTCAGAAGAAGATCCGCGCCATCAAGCGCCTGCGCGTGGTCAACTCGTTCCTCCAGACCGGCAACTCGCCGGCCGCAATGGTGCTCGAAGTTGTTCCCGTGATCCCGCCCGAGCTGCGCCCCATGGTTCAGCTCGACGGTGGCCGCTTTGCGACCTCTGACCTCAACGACCTCTACCGTCGTGTGATCAACCGCAACAACCGTCTGCGTCGTCTGCTTGACCTCGGTGCCCCCGAGATCATCGTGAACAACGAAAAGCGCATGCTGCAGGAAGCCGTTGACGCACTGTTCGACAACGGTCGTCGTGGACGCCCCGTCACCGGTACTGGTAACCGTGCCCTCAAGTCCCTGAGCGACATGCTCAAGGGTAAGCAGGGTCGTTTCCGCCAGAACCTGCTCGGAAAGCGCGTTGACTACTCCGGTCGTTCGGTCATCATCGTTGGTCCGCAGCTGAAACTGCACCAGTGTGGTCTGCCCAAGCAGATGGCTCTGGAGCTGTTCAAGCCGTTTGTGATCAAGCGTCTGATTGACCTCAGCCACGCTCAGAACATCAAGAGCGCCAAGCGGATGGTTGAGCGTAGCCGCCCGCAGGTGTGGGACGTCCTCGAGGAGATCATCCGCGAGCGCCCCGTGCTGCTGAACCGCGCACCAACCCTTCACCGTTTGGGAATCCAGGCGTTCGAGCCTCAGCTCGTTGAAGGTAAAGCCATCCAGCTTCACCCGCTGGTGTGTGCCGCGTTCAACGCCGACTTCGACGGTGACCAGATGGCAGTTCACCTGCCGCTGTCCGTTGAGGCGCAGGCTGAAGCCCGCATCCTGATGCTCGCATCGAACAACATCCTCAAGCCGTCAGACGGCCGCCCGGTGACCCTGCCCACACAGGACATGATCATTGGTCTGCACCACCTGTCGACCCTGAAGGAGGGAGCAACCGGCGAAGGCCGCGCGTTCTCGTCTATCGCTGAAGCCATCCTCGCGTTCGACCAGCACTCGCTGGACTTGAACGCGAAGGTACGCATCCGCCTGGAGAACATCTGGTTCGCCGAGGGTGAGGCCCCCGAGGGCTTCACGCAGGGTGACACCGTTCTGATGAACACCACGCTGGGTCGCGCCATCTTCAACGAAACCCTTCCCGCCGACTACCCCTACATTGAGGCAGTCGCTGACAAGGGCCAGCTCTCCGCGATCGTCAACGACCTCGCAGAGCGCTACCCGAAGGTGGAGGTCGCAGCAGCACTCGACCGCATCAAGGACGCCGGTTTCTACTGGGCTACTCGCTCCGGTGTAACCGTTGCTCTCTCCGACATCCTGACCCCGCCGAACAAGCGGGACATCATCATGGGTTACGAGAAGCAGGCCGCTAAGGTTCAGGACCAGTTCGAAAAGGGTCTGACCACCGAAGCAGAGCGTCGCCAGGAGCTCATCGAGATCTGGAACAAGGCCACGGCCGAAGTTGCCAAGGCAATGGAAGACAACCTTCCTGAGTCCAACAACATCAACCGCATGGTCTCCTCCGGAGCTCGTGGTAACTGGATGCAGGTTCGCCAGATTGCCGGTATGCGTGGACTGGTGTCCAACCCGAAGGGTGAGATCATCCCCCGTCCGATCATCGCGAGCTACCGCGAAGGTCTGTCAGTGGCTGAGTACTTCATCTCCACCCACGGTGCCCGTAAGGGTCTGGCCGACACCGCGCTCCGCACGGCTGACTCCGGATACCTCACCCGTCGACTCGTCGACGTGTCGCAGGATGTCATCATCCGCGAGGAAGACTGTGGCACCGGACGTGGACTCGACATGCCCATCGCCATCCAGGACGCTTCCGGCGCCTGGGTTCGCGACAGCAACGTTGAGAACTCGGTCTACGCTCGCAGCCTCGCTGCGAACGCTGTCAACGCGAACGGCGACGTTGTTGCCGAAGCCGGATCCGACGTGGGAGACGTTCTCATTGAGCAGCTCCTCGCCGCCGGTGTCAACAACATCAAGGTTCGTTCGGTCCTGACCTGCGAGTCGGCTGTTGGTGTGTGTGCTGTCTGCTACGGCCGCTCACTCGCAACCGGTCTGCTCGTGGACATCGGAGAGGCCGTCGGCATCATCGCCGCACAGTCCATCGGTGAGCCAGGTACCCAGCTGACCATGCGTACCTTCCACACCGGTGGTGTGGCATCCGCTGATGACATTACGCAGGGTCTGCCCCGCGTCACGGAGCTGTTCGAGGCTCGTACCCCCAAGGGTGCTTCCCCGATCGCCGAGGCCGCAGGTCGCATCACCATCGAGGACACGGACCGCAGCCGCAAGCTGATCCTGACCCCCGACAACGGTGACGAGCCCATCGCGTACCCCGTCCTCAAGCGTGCAACCCTCCTCGTTGAGGATGGCCAGCACGTTGAGCTGGGAACGCAGCTGCACATCGGTAACCTCGACCCGAAGGAAGTTCTTCGCGTCAAGGGTGTCCGTGCCGTTCAGCTGCACCTCGTTGATGGTGTGCAGGGCGTTTACCGCTCGCAGGGTGTACCGATTCACGATAAGCACATTGAGGTCATCGTTCGCCAGATGCTGCGGAAGGTAACCGTGGTTGACCACGGTGACACCGACCTGCTGCCTGGTGAGCTGGTTGACCGGAGCCGTTACAACGAGCTCAACCGTGCGACGTTGACCGAGGGCAAGCAGACCGCTTCGGCCCGTCAGGAAGTCATGGGTATCACCAAGGCTTCGCTGGCGACCGAGTCGTGGCTGTCGGCCGCTTCCTTCCAGGAGACCACCCGCGTTCTGACGCAGGCGGCCATGGAGGGCAAGTCCGACCCGCTGATGGGCCTCAAGGAAAACGTCATCATCGGAAAGCTCATCCCGGCTGGTACCGGTCTTCCCAAGTACCGCGACGTCAGCGTCGAGGCAACCGAAGAGGCCAAGGCCGAGCGTTACCCGAACCGCATCTTCACCGATGAGTCCGTGTTCAGCGAATCTGACCTGAGCTTTGTCGACTTCGACAGCTTCAGCTCCGACGACTACACGCCGGGTACGTACAACTAAGCAGTACCGCTGAGACGATAAAAATCTTTTCGATTTTTATCAACTCGCACTAGAAAAGGCTCGTCACTTCGGTGGCGGGCCTTTTCTGCGGTTAACCGCCAAAGCGCCTCGATCCCAGCTCGATCGTCGCTGTCCCCCGGAGGGGTACATTCGCCCCTCTCGCACTACACGGCTGTAATTTCACCAGCACCACCCCTAAATCAGAGCGGATGCCACGGGCGCGCGAGCCGTCTCAGCCAGCAGCGCCGGGTCAAGACCGCCAACTCGCGATGGCCAGGGGCCAGCAGGGCGCATTGTGCCGCGAGGATTGTCCGGTTGCGCAGTGGGGCTGGTGTACCCCAAATTGTGACGCCTGGTTTCCTGCCGCAATGGAGGACAGACGAACCGTTCCGTATACCGCACCCGACACACCGCGCACAAACCCTCGTTTGCGGGAATAGTGAGGGATAATTCACGGCGGTTACCTTGTGTCGCGTGGGGCAACCCGAATACCCCACACCACAGAGGTGTGAAACGAATGACGTCGTTGACGGAAATTCTCATCCTGCGTGGAATTGTGCCCATCGACCGGTTGGGTTCCGATTCTGCGCTAGGTGCAGACGAAGAGAAGGCCACAACCGCGCTGCTTGCGGAAGGTCTTGTCTCGCCAGCACAGGTCGCGTCAGCTCGTGCGGCCCTCGCGGGATTACCGTTTGTGGAGTTACTCGATTACCCAATTGATCCCTCTGTTGCGGCCCTCGTGCCGGCGTCTCTGAGCCGCCGGCACGGGGTGCTCCCCATCTCTCGCCGCGGCGACGTGCTGCGCGTCGCCATGGTCAATCCGGGCGACGTTGTTGCCCTCGACGATATGCGCAGTGTTACCCAGCTGCGGGTGCGTGCCGTGATGGCCGAGGAAGCGGACTTGCGGGCCGCCATTGATCGGTATCACCGTGCCGACGGTGAGTTGACCTCGTTGAGTTCGGCGCTCGCACAGCAGAGTGAGCGGGGGCCGGGCGCTGTGGCATCCGCTCACGTCTCGGGTTTGTCGTCTGTTTTATCGACGGGGTCAAGCTCGGCTGTGGAGGGCAACGACGACGATGCACCCATAGTGCGTTTCGTGAATTTGCTGATTGGCCAGGCCATTCAGGATTCGGCATCCGATATTCATATTGAACCGGGGGAGCATGCTCTGCGGGTGCGCTACCGCATTGACGGGGTGCTGCACGAGATGCAGAGTGCGCCGCGGGGCATTCAAAACGGCATTATTTCGCGCCTGAAGATTATGGCCGACATCGATATTGCTGAACGGCGAATTGCCCAAGATGGGCGGATGTCG
>DASYMY010000548.1:0-8622 GCA_036008825.1 Glaciihabitans sp. | reverse complement strand
CCGGTTATCGGATAAGCGGGTGCGGGTTGCTACTTACGCTGATTTGATTTCCTGCGTGCCACATACGCCGCGACTCCCATAAGTACGGAGACTGCGATGAATACGACTCCGGTCGTTCGACTATCAGGCGCCAACAGCATCAAGATTCCGAGAGCCAGAAACGCCAGGGGCATGAGGTAGTAGCCGCTGGTGTCCTCGTGCTTTCCCACGGATGCCCCGTTCAGAGTGATGCGAAACAGGTTATCCGGTGGGTACAGCGAAAGGTGTTGTGATTCTCAAACTGGGGATAATCGCCGCCGCGAATTGCTTAAGCGCGGTACGCGATAGCTGCAGTGCCGAGGGCGGTTATCTGATGCGTGCCTTCGGGAGTCGGCGAAATGTAGCCCAAGTTGGTCAGCTTCCACAGAGTTTCGTTGACCATGCGCGGCACGGTGCGCAAATAGGACGGACTCGTGCTCGGTTGTTCGAGCAGCCATAAATCAACGAGTTGGTCCGGGCTGAGCGGGCCGTGGTCGGCAAGGGCTCGGAGTGTGCGTCGCCGCGATGGCGTGAGGCGCCGGGCAAGTGTCTCGAAATGTGCAAAACCGTTGGGTCCGGCTCCGCCACGTGGTGCTCTGGCTGACATGGGGTCTCCTTCCTCGCTCGTGACCCTAGCTCGTGCTGCTGGCCGTCGAGCCCCGGATCACCAGCTGCGTGGGCAACTCAATCCGGTCGAACTGATTGTCGGTGCGGGCCCGCAGCTCCTGGATGAGTTCCACCGCACGGGCGGCCATCTCGCTCAACGGTTGGCGCACGGTCGTCAGTGGCGGGGAAGCCGCTGCGGCCCGTGGATCATCGTCAAATCCAATCACGCGGATGTCTCGCGGCACGCGCAGGTTCAACCGGGCAGCCGCGGTGTAGGCCGAGAGGGCCATGTCATCGTTGCAGGCGAAGACGCCGAGCGGGGAGGTATCCGCTGTGAATAGTTCTGCAATGCGGGCGGTGACATCGCCGCCGGACCACTGCGAATCGATGCGGGTTACCTCCGCGTGGGGTGCGTGCTCGGTGATTGCATGGCGGAATCCCTCGTCGCGGGCTTTGCCGAACCGGTAACGCGGGGTGCCGGTGATTACGACGAAGCGCTGGGCGCCCGTGCCGAGCAGGTGGGTGCCGGCGTCGTATCCGCCTTGCCAATCCGTGGTTCCCACGCTGGCGAGCTGACCGTGCGGGTCGGAGCGGGGGTCGAGTAGAACCAGGGGAATGTTGAGTCCGCGCAGCTCGGTGAGTTGCCGAGTGGTGGGCCTGATCAGACCGAGGATCACCCCGGATGGCCGCCGGGTCGCAACACGGGCCGGCCAATCGTCGTGGGGATCGTCGCGCTCGAAGGTCAGCATCAGGTCGAAGCCGTGCTGGAAAGCGCTGCGTCTGGCTCCGGCAGTGACTTCGTTGGTCCAGGCGTCGTCGTAGGAGCCGAGCACCAGCTCGATGGAACGCGAGTCGACGGTCGTCGGGCGGCCCCGCGCTGACGACCTGCGGTTGTAATTCACGGCAGCGGATGCTTCCAACACCCGCTCCCGCGTGCGCAGTGTGAGATCCCCGCGCCCGGCGAGTGCCCGGGAGGCCGTAGAAATGGAGACACCTGCCGCCTCGGCAACATCCTGCAACGTGGCGGAGGCGGGGGAGTCGTTGGGGGAGGCATCCATAGTCCATATTTTTGCGCAAAAAGATGCGGTGTGGGGCAACGTCCGCAATCCTCGATGTACACCAGTGAGACAAAGTCGTCGATTCAGGGAGAGAGAATGCCGCACACATCGAGATTGCGGGTTGCCATGATTGGCACCGCATTTATGGGTACAGCGCATTCGCAAGCCTGGCGCACGGCACCCCGATTTTTCGATCTCGGCGTCGAGCCGGAACTGGCGCTGTTGGTCGGAACCTCCGCCGAGCGCACCGCGCAACGGGCAACCGAGCTGGGCTGGCAGGACTCCTCCGCCGATTGGGCCGAGGCCGTCACCCGCGACGACATTGACGTTGTCGACATTTGTACGCCGGGAGACACCCACCGCGACATTGCCATCGCCGCCCTGGCCGCGGGCAAGCACGTGCTCTGCGAGAAACCTCTCGCCAATTCCTTGGCGGACGCCCAGCTGATGGTCGCCGCAGCGGACGCCGCAGCCGAAAAGGGGGTGCAGGCCATGTGTGGGTACAGCTACCGCCGTACGCCCGCGTTGGCCTTGGCCCGCCGGTTCATTCGGGAAGGCCGGCTCGGTGACATCCGCCATGTTCGTGCGTCGTATTTACAGGACTGGCTGACCGATGCGAAAGCCCCACTGAGTTGGCGGCTGGATAAAGCTCGCGCTGGCTCCGGTTCGCTTGGTGATATTGGTGCCCACAGTATTGACACCGCCCAGTGGTTGACCGGCGAAACGATCGATCAGGTCTCGGCCACCATGCGCACCTTTGTGAAGGAACGTCCGCGTTTGGCGAGCACCGCTGGCCTTGCCGGAATTGCGGATGAGGACGCGCCCATGGGTTCGGTCACGGTGGACGACGCCGTTGCCTTCACCGCCGGATTCTCTGGAGGCGCTCTCGGCGTTTTCGAAGCCACCCGTATGGCCACCGGACGACGCAACGCCAACCGCATCGAAATCAACGGCGAACTCGGCTCCATTGCCTTCGACTTCGAACGGATGAACGAGCTCGAGTACTACGACGGCCGCGAACGGGGACGGGACGACGAGGGTTTTCGCCGCATCATCGCCACCGATTCCACCCATCCCTATATGGCCCAGTGGTGGCCCACCGGTCATGGCCTCGGTTACGAACACCTGTTCACTCACCAGGTTGTGGATTTTGTGAACGCCATTACAGCGGATGCCACACCGTCTCCCTCTTTTGCAGAAGCCCTGGACATCCATCGGGTACTGGCCGCCGTCGAGGCCAGCGCCGAAGCTAATTCTCAGGTGACGGCCGTGGAACGGACACAGTTATGACAAGCCGCACCGCACTGATTGTGCGTGGGGGATGGGACGGTCATCACCCCATCGCTGCAACCGACCTCTTTATCCCCTTTCTTGAGGACAACGGGTACACCGTTCGCATTGAAGACAGCCCGGCCGTTTACGCCGACGCTGAATCGATGGCCGCAACGGACCTCATCGTTCAGAGTGTGACCATGTCGGAAGCCAGCCGGGAACAGGTCATGGGTTTGCAAGCGGCGATCGCGGCCGGCACAGGGTTCACCGGTTGGCACGGGGGTATTGCCGATTCGTTCCGGGCCTCCTCCGACTACCTGCAGCTTGTTGGCGGGCAGTTCGCGACCCACCCGGCCCGGCCCGATGCCGAACTGGTGGAGGGTGCAGAAGAGAACAACTACCTCGAGTACACCGTGAACATCACCGAGCTGGGGCGGGAGCACCCCATTACGGCCGGTATCAACGACTTCGAGCTCAACACCGAGCAGTACTGGGTTTTGCACGACGACCTCAACGATGTTCTGGCTACCACAACCCATCCGGCTCGCCCCGAACAACCGTGGCACCGGCCGCTCACTTCTCCCGCGGTCTGGACCAGGTTCTGGGGCAAGGGGCGAATCGTTGTCAGCACCCCGGGGCACAGTCCGGACATTCTGCAGGACGAGAACGTCCGCACCATCATCGAAAGGGGAATGCTGTGGGCAACCCGCACCGCATAGGAATCGTGGGGCTCGGCAACATCTCCGCGGCCTACCTGGAGACTCTCGCCGACAGCACGGCCATTCGAATCACCGCGGTCGCGGATCTCGACCCGGCCCGATCCGCGGCGCTCGCCGCAACACTGCCTTTTGCGCGAGCGTGCTCGGTCGCCGAACTTGTCGCAAGCGACGACGTTGACACCGTCTTGAACCTTACGATTCCCGCCGCCCACGCTGAAGTGGCGCTCGCCGCCATCGCGCAGGGCAAAAACGTGTACGGCGAAAAGCCCCTGGCCGCCGAGATGGATGACGCGCGCGCCATTATTAACGCTGCTGCCGCTGCACACGTGCGGGTGGGTTCTGCCCCCGACACGGTTCTCGGCACCGGACTGCAAACTGCCCGCGCCGCCATTGACCAGGGTCTGATCGGCCGGCCACTGGCGGCATCCGCAGTCATGATTACCGCGGGTCACGAGCGGTGGCATCCGAATCCGGACTTCTACTATCAGCCCGGTGGTGGGCCGCTATTGGACATGGGACCGTACTACGTGGCGGCGCTGATTCAGCTGCTGGGGCCGGTGCGTTCGGTGTCGGGAGCTTCGAGCAGGCTGAGGTCCGAGCGCACGATCACCTCGGGTGAGCGTAACGGGCAGGTTATTCCGGTGAACGTGGCGACCCACGTGTCGGGCGTTCTCGAACACGAAAGTGGCGCGCTGTCGACAATCACCACCAGCTTTGATGGCACCGCAACCGAGTCCGCCCCGATCGAAGTGCACGGCGATGCGGGTTCCCTCTCGGTGCCCGACCCCAACCGGTTCGACGGCGACGTTCGACTGTTCGCCACGGCCGGAGACGCGTGGCATCCGCTCGAAATTTCTGCGGGGTATCAGGACAGCGGGCGTGGGGTGGGGCTGCTCGATTTCGTGGCGGCTACCGAGCACCGTGTTGCGCGGGCCAGCGGTGACCTCGCGCTGCACAGCCTTGATGTGATGACCTCTCTATTGCAATCTGCCGTTGAAGGCAGACGAATTGAGCTGACCACAACGGCTGAGCGTCCGGCGCCGGTGCCACTCACCGAGCGGAAGAGCTGGCTGCACTAACGCGCGGGGGTGAAGACGTGGCTGGCGAATCGCTCGGTGAGTACAGCGAGCGGAGTGCCGGTGCTGGTCAGTCGCATCACGTAGGTGCGGCCTAACACTCGCGATAGCGATGTCAGCTCGGGGGAGAGGTGACGAGCTTGGGGACCTGCGGGCATAAACCCCCAGGTGCGAAGTTCGCGAGTGACACCAACGGCATGATCGCGAAGCAGTCGGCCGATGGGCTGATCGGTCGAGGCGAGAGCGTCGGCGACCTTAGCGGGGAGCGCAGTGTGGCGGGCAATCACTTCTGCTGAGCCGTGGACACGACCGCTTGATCCCACCAGCAACACATCACGAACAAGCAGCACCTCGCCGGGTTGCGCTTCCAGGCGTGCGTGCGCCGTGGCGAGATATTCGCTGACATCGGGTGCGTCGTCGGTGAACATTGCACTCGTAAAAGCGGGATCGGTACGCCCAGGTACCGTGATGCTCCAATGCCCGTTCACTCGAACCGTGATGGTGTCGCCGGTCAGAATTTCGAGCGAGGTTGTGGTGAGTCCGTCTCCGCGAAGAACAAGTTGTTCAACGCGACCCAGGCCGGGAAACTCGTCGGTTGCTCCACGTTCGATGACAGGGGAACGCCCCGGAATGGGTCTGCGGGGACGTCCAGCTGCGACCATTTTGGTCATGCCCGTTCCAATTCGACCGCAGACATCTCGGCCCGGATCATCTCCGCCACTTCGCGGGCGTGGGGTTCGCGTAGGAGTGAGGTGTGCTCGCTGCGGATCTCAAAGAATTCGCGACGGCCGGTCAGCAGCGGCTGCCAGCTATGGGGGCCATCCGGGTTGTTTTCCGCCAGAACTATGGCAACCCGACCGTCATAGGGTTTCATCACGTACCGCCGCGAGGTGATTGTGCCATGATCAAAAAAAGCGTCAAACTGATGTTGGCCAGACCACGGAACCATTCCCGCAAGATGCCCCCGCACCCGTTTGGTGACAAGGGATAGCGCCGGTAAACCGTCGGGTAACACCCGTTCGATCTGTTTCGTAACTCGCTCTTGGGCGCGACGGATCACCGTCGGTTTGTGGGGGCGGTCAGGCATTGTCTCGAAAGACAGCGCCGGTTGAGACGCGAAATTGGTCGGCAAATAGGTGTCGAGGAGGCCGACCAGCTCAACCTGTTCACCCGCCGCGCGCAAGCGGTGCGCAACCTCAAGCGCAATTAGGCCTCCATAGGAGTGCCCCAGCAGAATGTAGGGCCCGCGAGGTTGAACGATCCGCAACAATTGCAAAAAGCGGGTCGCTGCCGCTTCCACGCTCCAGTCGGGTATTGCCCGTCGCTCCAGCCCGTGCGCCTGGAATGCGTACACCCCACGGTCCGGAAAGTGCCGCGCGAGCGGGGAAAACGTAAGGGCCAACGCGCCCGAACCGGCGAAGCAGAACACCGGTGTTTGTGTTCCACTCGGTTGCAGGGTGAACATGTCTGGGTGGCTGGGTAGCGCCCCTGAACCCAGCTTGATCCGTCGGGTGAATTCGCGCAAAGTGGGCGCTTCGATGAGGTCGGTAGATAACAGCACGACCCCAAACCGTTCCTGCACGATTGTGAACAGCTCCTCGGCGCTCAATGAGTCACCGCCGAGCGCCATAAAGTCATCGTCCAATCCCACCGAGGTGAGCCCCAAAACGACTCCCCAAATGTCAGCAATCACTATTTCCCACGGCGACATCGGCTCCGAGGAGGCAGAGGCGACCTCCACTGCGGGCAGTCGTGGACGGTCAACCTTGCCGCGCTCATTTCGTGGCAACTCGGTGAGCTGCACGATCGAAGCCGGAACCATATATTCAGGCAGTTTCTCTCGCAGTGAGCGGCGGAGTGCCGCCGGGGACTGGGGACGTAATCCGGCAACCGGCACCACATACGCGATCAACCGGGTGGGCGCTGGCGGGTCCACAACAGGAATAACCGCGACCTCGGCAATGCCGTTGGTTGACATAAATGCGGCCTCAATCTCGCTGGGTTCCACGAGGTAACCCCGCACCTTAATTGCGGCATCCGCTCGTCCTAGTAATAGAAGGTCGCCGTTGTCATCAAAGCGGCCAAGATCGCCCTGTCGGCACAGGCGCCGTCCGTCGTCGGTGAGCTGAAAGCGTTCCGCGTTCGCCGCGTCGTTGTTCCAGTACCCTCCCGACAAAAAATGGGACACCGCAACGATCTCGCCCACCTCGCCTGTTGACGCAGAGGTGCCGTCTTCGCGAAGCAACAGAACGTCTTTATTGACGAATGGACGACCGGCCGGGATAGTGCCTTCCGGAACAGCGGCGTCCCCCGCGATTTCGTGGATGGCGAGTGTGCCGATCTCGGACGATCCAGACCAGTTGAAGAAGGATGCCTCTGGGCTTAGGTGCGCACGAATCGCCTCAATGTCTCGACCGCTGACGGCTTCACCCACCGTGGAGACCAGACGCAAACTGGGCAACGTCATCTCGTGGGACATTGCCCCGACGACGGAACGCAGTAAGTGGGGTGTGCAGTGCAGGGTAGTGAGGCGTTGATCGTTGATCCAACTAATGAGTCCCCGTGCGCCGCCGTGGCGGGGGTCGAAACTCCACACGCTGGCGCCCTGAAGCAGCGCCCCGAAAAGAAGGGTCAAGCCAGCCGCAAATCCGTAGGGCAACACCAGGGCAACTCGGTCATCCGGAGTGAGCCCAAAACGGTCTCCGAAGCCGTAGGTGTCGTTCAACAGCTGCCCGTGAGTTTGGATCACTCCCTTGGGGCGCCCCGTTGACCCGGAGGTAAAAACAATCGACGCGGCATCGGTGCCGCCACGAGTCGTCAACGCTGGTAGTGATGAGCGGTTGGACGGGTGCGTTCGCAGGTCAGCGAGCACGCCGTCAATATTTACTACCGACGCGATGCGTGGGAGGGTCGTGGACGTTTCCACATTGGCGGCGTCCACTACACAGGAAGTGATTCCCGCCAGCTCACAGATATCCCTCAACCGTTCCGCCGGTAGGTGAGGATCGAGGAAGACCGTAACCCGCCCCGTCTTGAGAATTGCAAGAAATGCGATCAACGCTGGCGCGGTCTGTCCTACCAGCGCGCCAATGGGTGAGTCATCTGCCGGAAAGGTGCTAACTAGGTGCGCTGCGAGTCCATCGCTGAGAGCATCGGCCTCCGCAAAGTTGAACCCGGCACCGGGGGAGTGAATCGCTGGTTGATCTCCAACGGCCGTGCACACCTCGCGCCAGCGTTCGAGAAGGGACGCACCGTCAACGGGCGATTGCATCGGAACGCGAGAGCCGACGGACGAGTCGGTGGTGACCATGTGGGGTGATCCCTTCGGTGAAGCAACTACGTCGGAGAAGCCAGAAGTTCGCAAAATCGCGGATGCTAGCTAGCGCCGACACCCCTCGCACAGTGCGTTCATTCGAATGTAGGTTTTTCGGAAGGAACCCGTTTGCGTTATCCACAGGTGGCTATAAGTGCAGCCGAGAGACGCGACACGCCCGGGTGTTGGGTGGGTTTGCGGGGTAAGGCTTTTGCCACGTAATCTCTTCTCTTGTCACCCCACAGGTGCGGAAAAGCCGAAGTGCTTACCGGCCTCAAGCGGGACCAAATCCCTTCTACTGCGAATCATTTACATGGTTTTGTGGTGGTTGTAGGATGTTTTACCCATAGTTAGTGGTGGTTGTTTCGCCCGGGTTTGGTTGAAGTTATTCAACACAAATTTGGTTGAGACGCTGGCCTGGTTGTGGTAGGTTTGTGAAGTTGCCCTGAGGAACACCGTGAGGTGGGATCAGGTGCGTCCGATCCTTGAGAACTCAACAGCGTGCACAATGTCAAATGCCAAAAACCTCGTGCGTTTGGATCCGTTTCTAGCGGTGATAA
>DASYMY010000547.1:0-1576 GCA_036008825.1 Glaciihabitans sp. | reverse complement strand
TCAATGCCGGCACGCTCGCCGTGAACGGCATCTTTGGCGATACGGTTGGCAACGCCGCCACCGTGAATGTGACTGCCGGCGGGACGCTGCAGGGCGCTGGAACTATTCGCGGCAGCGTCGTGGTCGCGAATGGCGGCATTGTCGGTGCGGGAAACAGCCCGGGGACGCTGACGGTGGCGGGGGACTACACCCTCAATAACGCGTCGATCAGCAACTTCGAGCTGAATACGCCCGGCTTCGTGAACGGTCTCACCAACGATCTGATCGTGGTGGGTGGCAATCTGACCCTTGATGGCCAGGTCAACCTCATCAACGCAAATCTGAGCGGCTATTATCGGCTGTTCAACTACGGCGGAACACTCACCGATAACGGAACGACCGTTACGGCGACCAACGGCACCGCGACTATTCTCACCAACATTTCCCAGCAGGTGAACGCCTCCGTGTCGCTTGGCGGCCAACTTGTGCAGTTCTGGGACGGCGCCGATCAGACGGGGAACCCGGGTAACTCGGGCGGTGGTGCGATAAACGGCGGCACCGGTACCTGGAACGCGACCAACACCAACTGGACCCAAGCGCCCAACTTCGGCGTGAACGACCAGTGGCGCAGCCAGGTGGGTGTGTTCGCCGGCGCTGCCGGAACCGTCACTGTCGTCGGAACGCAGAGCTTCCAGGGGCTGCAGTTCTCAACCACCGGCTACACGGTGACTGGTGGCGCCCTGCAAATGACGGGCAATCCGACAGTCAATCCCAATGCCAGCTTCATCATCGTCGACCCGGGTGTGACGGCCACGATCGCCTCCACGATCAGTGGCTCTGCTGCGAACATCGGATTAGATAAGGAAGGCAACGGGACACTCGTCCTTTCCGGAGCTAATACCTACACCGGCACGACCACCATCAATGCCGGTACGCTTGAGGTTCAGGGCGGGGCAGCGATCGTCGATACTGGCGCCGTGGTGATCGCGAATGTCGCGGGCGCCACATTGGCGGTTACCAACTCGGAGACGATCGGCTCGTTGGCGGGCGGCGGAACCACGGGCGGCGGCGTGACAATCGCGACCGGTCAGGTTCTCACGACCGGCAACGCATCGAACACCACCTTTGCAGGGAACATTAGCGGAGCGGGCGGTCTCACCAAGCAGGGCACCGGCGTCTTCACCCTCTCGGGTACCAATACTTACGGCGGAACAACGACGATCAACGCCGGCACGCTCGAAGTGCAAAACGGCGCGGCCATTCTCGATACCGGCGCGGTCACGATCGCGAACGTGGCAGGGGCCACGCTGCTGGTCACCAACTCCGAGACGATCGGCTCTCTCGCCGGAACCGGCCCGAACGGCACCGTCACCATCGCGAATGCCCAGACTCTCACCACCGGCGGCAATAACGCCAGCACGACCTTCGGCGGAACGATCGGCGGAGCGGGCGGCCTGACCAAGCAGGGCACCGGCGTCTTCACCCTCTCGGGTAGCAATACTTACGGCGGAACAACGACGATCAACGCCGGCACGCTCGAAGTGCAAAACGGCGCGGCCATTCTCGATACCGGCGCGGTCACGATCGCGAACGTGGC
>DASYMY010000546.1:0-1932 GCA_036008825.1 Glaciihabitans sp. | reverse complement strand
CTTTCGACGACGAAGTCTTCTGCGAACTTCCAGTTCAAATCTTTGTCAGACACCTATTTACTCCTCTTGACCCCTCAGCCTAGGGCGAGGATTCATCTGGGACGGGTTATTCTGAGCGGGTGTTCGGGTTGACGTTTGACAAGATTCTCATCATCGGGGTGATTGCTGTCTTTGTGCTGGGCCCAGAACGCCTGCCCTACTACGCTTCACAACTCGCGCGATTGGTTCGCACGCTGCGTGATCTAGCCAATGGCGCCAAGGATCGCCTGCGTGAGGAGATGGGTCCTGACTTTGATGAGGTGGATTGGAAAAAACTCGATCCGCGCCAGTATGACCCTCGCCGAATCATCCGGGAAGCCCTCCTCGATGACGGTGTCACTCCTGATCCTGCCGCTCCGACGCCTCCCGTGGTGAAACCTCCCACCGAGAGTGCATACGCGCAACGTCTCCGATTCGAAAAAGAAGGCAAACCAGCTCCGTACGACACCGAGTCAACGTAGCCAACCCGGTTCAGTGACCGCGTGTACGGTCGCGGTCGTTGTGTTGATGGGACGGATCAGGCTTCGAGCTCTTCGTACTGTTTCTGCAACCGAGCGGACTCCACGCGCAACGCTTCAACCACCAATCGCACCGACGGTCGCTCCGCTCGATCGGGTCTCAGCAGCGCGACGATCTGTCGTACGGCACGAACTCCGCTCAAGGGACGGGTGATGAGCCCGTTCTCGTGATCGCGCGTGGTGAAGCGCGGAAGGATCGCGACACCATGCCCGGCCGCAACAACTGCTTCGACGATGCCGTTGTCGAGAAACCGTTGCCCAATGTGCGATGGGGCGCCGTTGATCGTCTCGATCTGGCGAAGTATGCGGTCGTACGGAAAACCAGCTCGCACCCCCACCCAAGTCACCCCAATCAAATCTTTGGGGGAGAGAGTGGTTTTTGTGCTCAGCGGGTGCCCTTCGGGTAGGGCGACGTCAAGCGGCTCCTTCATCAGGGGAACGACGGCAAGTCCACGGTCACGCCACGATGGGAGGATGCCAGGGGCGTCGGCCAACACAATGTCAAAGTCAGGGGTGAGGTCGGCGAAGTCCGGCAGGAGAGGATCCTGGTCAGTGCAGGTGAGGGTCAACCCTGGCACATCAGCGACAGCGGCCAGAAGGCCCGGCAAAATCATCTGCCCACCCGTGGGAAATGTGGTGAGAGTCACTTCGCCGCGGGGTGCCTGTTTGAAGTCCTCCCACACCGCCTCCGCACGCTCCAGCGCAATGGCAACATCGGTGGCGGTTTGCGCGAGGGCGCGTCCGGCGCCGGTGAGTTGGATTCCCCGCCCTGAGCGCTCGGTGAGCGGGATCCCCGCCTCCCGTTCGAGCACTTTCAGCTGTTGCGAAACCGCCGATGCGGTGCGCTGAGTTGCCCGCGCAACAGCGGTAATGCTGCCTCGTTCCGACAGCTCGCGGAGTAATTCAAGTCGACGTACGTCCATGTAGTTAGGCTACACAATGAGAGAAGAAAGATTAGATTGTGCTAACGCTTCTGTGGGAGTGAAATTGACTCATACTTACAAGGAGCACGACATGATTACTTTCCTCACCATCACCGCACTGATCACCGTTTCCGCAGTCGCTGCCAGCGTTGTGGCCGTTGTCACCGATGGGTATGGACGCATTCCTACTCGCCGTATGTACTAAAAGTTGCGCGACCCGCGGGTCACAGTCGCAAGCGGTCTTGCCGCACCCAGAGGTGTCACCATCCGATCCAACCGAACCACTCGGTAGGCGGAAGGGGACACCTCTTTTGCGTTTCGAGAACGCGCAGGCCGAGTAAATAGGCGCCGGATCCGATTCGGTCGGGCCTTGTGTGTCTGGCCGTCCTTGGTGCGGTCGGGTGTTGCGAATCTAGTTGACAGTGAAGCCGAGTTTTTTGCCAACGAGGCCG
>DASYMY010000545.1:0-3380 GCA_036008825.1 Glaciihabitans sp. | reverse complement strand
GTTATGAGCGGGCCACATAGGCTGGTCAATCAACACGGTCACTGGCCGAGTCTAAAGCGAGGCGGGAGCGCAATGGCGACGGAAACAGTAAACACGGGGGTGCGACAGGGTGCGCTGAGGGTCGCAGGGGGCGTCGGCGTGGTGTTGCTGGCACAGGAGATTGTGCAGACTCTCACCTACGTCTTTTCGACACTGACAATGCAGCCAGGGTTTACCTCGTTCGAAACATTGCGCTTCACGCTGGTGAGCTTCGTTTGGGCGCTTTTCTTCTACATCGTGCCGCTAATCGTGGGTGTTTTTGTCGCCATGCGCTGGATCGTCCCGATAGATGTCTCGCTCACCGTAGCCGCGGTACTGGTGCGCTCGGTGATCGCTGGCGCGCTTGGGAGCGGTGTACTTTTTATGGTTTCTCTGCTCGCCAATTTCTTTCGAAACGGGCCCGTGTTTAACGGCGCCCTGTTCGGCGGCAGCTTTCCCGACATGCGGGTGGGTGGCGCGGACATCGTGAACTTCTTTGGCAATGCCATGGGGCAAAGTCTGATCGCGCTTACTTTTGTAATTCCCCTCGTGGCGTTAGCCGCAATTTTGCAGTGGGTCTGGTTAGATCGGTTACGTCGTCGCGAATGAGCGATGGCAAACTCTGGGTGCGTTTGACCGGAGCGCACTGGATCGAGTATTGTTGACCCTTGGTGTGTGTTGGGCAATGCCCGCGATCAACGCCAGAGCTTTCTCTCCAAGACAGTTGTCTTCTTAACAAACAAAGGGTTCCAAGTGGTTTACGCAGTTGTGCGCGCCGGTGGTCGGCAGGAAAAGGTAGAGGTCGGCACGATCGTCGTCCTCGACCGCATCAAGGCAGACGAGAACGGCAACGTTTCGTTGGCGCCCGTGCTTCTCGTTGACGGCGACACCATCACGAGCGGCGCTAGCGCGCTTGCTAACGTGAAGGTCACCGCCGAGGTCGTGGGCGACCTGCGCGGTCCCAAGATCGTCATCCAGAAGTTCAAAAACAAGACTGGTTACAAGAAGCGTCAGGGGCACCGCCAGGAGCTCACACGCATCAAAATCACCAGCATCACCAAGTAGCCGTCAGGAGCTGAATACAAATGGCACATAAAAAGGGCGCAAGCTCCTCACGTAACGGTCGCGATTCCAACGCGCAGTACCTCGGCGTCAAGCGTTTCGGTGGACAGGTTGTCAAGTCAGGCGAAATCATCGTTCGCCAGCGCGGCACCCACTTCCACCCCGGCGTAAACGTCGGCCGTGGCAAGGACGACACACTGTTCGCCCTGGCTGCTGGTGCAGTCGAGTTCGGCGCGAAGGGTGGCCGCAAGGTCATCAACATCGTCGTTCCCGCATAACAAAGTTTTTACCACCAGCAGAGGCGAGCTTCGGCTCGCCTCTGCTGTTTGCGGTAGTGGCTCTTCGCACTACCGATTTATTCTGATTTGATCCACCCCGAACACAAGGAGCAATGCCATGGCAACGTTTGTTGACCAGGTGACACTGCACCTTCGTGCGGGAAGCGGCGGCGACGGCTGCGTGTCAGTCAAACGCGAGAAGTTCAAACCTCTCGCAGGCCCTGACGGCGGCAACGGCGGTGGTGGCGGCAGCATCGTGCTCGTCAGCAGCTCCCAGGTCACCACTCTTCTCGGACACCACCGTGCCCCGCACCGCAAATCCGACAACGGCGGCCCCGGAATGGGCGACCACCGCGCCGGCCCGACCGGCGAAGACATCGAACTGCTTGTCCCCGTTGGCACCGTCGTTAAAGACGCCGACGGCAACGAACTCATCGACATGGATGTACCCGGGTTGCGCTTTGTTGCCGCGCCCGGAGGAATGGGCGGACTGGGCAACGCGGCCCTTGCCACCACCAAACGCAAAGCTCCTGGTTTCGCTCTTCTCGGAACACCCGGGTGGGAAGGGGACGTGCTTCTTGAACTCAAGACCGTCGCCGACGTCGCCCTGGTTGGATATCCCTCGGCCGGTAAATCAAGTCTGATTGCGGCGCTGTCTGCAGCCAAACCGAAGATCGCTGACTACCCATTCACAACACTGCACCCCAACCTCGGCGTTGTGCAGGCAGGGGAGAGCCGGTACACCATCGCCGACGTTCCCGGTCTGATCGAAGGCGCCAGCGAGGGCAAAGGCCTCGGCTTGGAGTTTCTGCGTCACGTCGAGCGCTGCACAGCGCTACTTCACGTTCTCGACTGCGCCACGCTTGAGCCCGGTCGCGACCCGCTCAGCGACCTCGACGTCATCCTTGGCGAACTCGAGGCGTACCCCGTGCCCGATGGTCAACTGCCGCTGCTTGAGCGCCCCCAGCTGGTTGCACTCAACAAGGTGGACATTCCTGAGGGTCGCGAGCTGGCCCAATTTGTTCGCGCCGAACTGGAAGAACGCGGATACCGCGTGTTCGAAATCTCCGCGGTGTCCCGTGACGGTCTTCGCGAACTGAGCTTCGCCTTGGCGGAGGTTGTTGAAGCCGATCGTGCGCTCAAAGCTCTCGAGCCCGTTGCTGAGCGCATCGTTATTCGCCCCCGCGCGGTCAACGAAACCGACTTTGTTATCAAGGTCGAGGGTGGATCTACTGGCAACATCTACCGCATCATTGGTGAAAAGCCCGAGCGGTGGGTCGCTCAGACCAACTTCACCAACGACGAAGCGATCGGGTTCCTCGCCGACCGTCTCGCCAAATTGGGCGTGGAAGAGCAGCTGTTCAAGTCGGGCGCCGTCGCCGGCTCGACGGTCATTATTGGCGCCGGCAACGGTGTCATCTTTGACTGGGAGCCCACGTTGACCTCCACAGCGGAGCTGGTAACCGCTCCGCGTGGTACCGACTCGAGACTCGATCCCAACACCCGCATGACCAGCAACAAACGTCGTGAGACTTACCTCGAGCGGATGGATGCGAAAGCGGCAGCCCGGGCTGAGCTGCAGGCAGAGCGTGTTGCCGGTGTGTGGAATGTGGACGACGAAATCGCTTTGCAGCGCGCTGACGAAGCAGCGAACGACTCGGATGAGCGTGACTAATCCGGCTCGTTTCCCGGTCGACTCGCGAAGTGACATTCCGAGTGCCAGGAGAATCGTCGTTAAAGTCGGTTCTTCATCGATCAGTGGAGACAATGCGGGACAAATCCGTCCCCTCGTCGACGCCCTCGCGGTGGCATACGGTCGCGGAGCCGAGGTAATTCTCGTTTCCTCGGGCGCTATCGCTACCGGAATGCCGCTGCTCAAGTTAGACGAACGGCCCACCGACCTGGCTACACAGCAGGCGGCGGCCGCTGTGGGTCAAAACGCGCTCATTTACCGTTACCAGGACAGCCTCGATCGCTACGACATCGTCGCCGGCCAAGTGTTGCTTACCGCGGGTGACCTCG
>DASYMY010000544.1:0-2873 GCA_036008825.1 Glaciihabitans sp. | reverse complement strand
CCGTTTTGCCGAACGCCTCACCCTCGAAGCGGAGCGGCTCGCACGCATTACCCAAGAAATCATCGAGCTGTCACGGCTGCAGGCCGTTGACGCATTGGCGAAACCCACCCGAGTCAGTGTTGACCAGGTGGTGTTTCAGGCTATTGACCAGAACCGTGTTGCCGCCGAAGCCAGCAAGATCGCGATTATTGCTGGCAAAGCCTCCGGCGCCACGGTGTTGGGAGAAGAGTCCCTGCTGGTGGTGGCGCTCCACAATCTCATTGCCAATGCCATCCAGTACTCGCCGTCCGGATCCCGTATTGGGATTGGCGTGAGTGTGCTGGGGGATGCAGTCGAGGTCGCTGTCACCGATCAGGGAGTGGGAATTCCCGAGGAGGAACGGGAGCGAGTCTTCGAGCGGTTCTTCCGGGTTGACCCTGCTCGTAGCCGCAACACCGGCGGTAGTGGCCTAGGACTCAGTATCGTCAAGCACGTCATTCAAAACCACGGCGGTGACATCCGTGTCTGGTCACAACCAGGCAAGGGGTCCACGTTCACCATCCGCCTGCCCTTGGCTCCGTCCATTACGGCAGACATCAGTACGGGAGTAGATCTGTGACCAGAATCCTGATTGTCGAAGACGAGCCGTCGCTCAGCGAACCGCTAGCATTTTTGCTAGGGCGTGAAGGCTACGACACCACCATTGCTGCCGACGGTGTGACCGCGGTCAGCGAATTCGATCGCGGCGGTGCCGATCTGGTGCTTCTCGACCTGATGCTGCCGGGAATGTCGGGCACGGAGGTGTGCCGAGAGATCCGTACCCGCTCGGCTGTGCCCATCATCATGCTGACCGCGAAGGACAGCGAGGTAGATATTGTGGTGGGGCTGGAGCTTGGTGCAGACGACTACGTCACCAAGCCTTATTCGACCCGTGAACTGTTGGCCCGTATTCGCGCCGTGCTGCGTCGCCGGGTTGAGGACGAAGACGACCGTGAACTCATCCTCGAAGCGGGAACCGTGCGGATGGACGTTGAACGTCACACCGTCACCGTTGCCGGCGCCGACGTACCCATGCCGCTGAAAGAGTTCGAACTTCTTGAGCTGCTGCTGCGTAACTCCGGCCGTGTGCTTACCCGTGGGCAGCTCATCGATCGGGTGTGGGGAGCCGACTACTTCGGTGACACCAAAACGCTCGACGTGCACATCAAGCGCATCCGTTCCAAGATCGAGTCAACCCCGTCGGAACCCACCATGTTGGTGACGGTGCGCGGGCTCGGCTACCGGTTCGAAGCGTAACGGCACAAAAAAATGTCCAGCAGCGCCCTCGGGGTGCGGCTGGACATTTTTTGTGGTTTACGGGGCGGGTGTTGCCGTAGGGGTAGGCGTCGCGGTCGGCTCGGCCGTGTCGCTCGGCGCGGGCTCGATGACGTCTTCCTCTTCGGGCGGCAGAAGGTCGCTGTACTCGGCCAGGGAGTTGTCGAGGATGGGAATCTGCAGCATTTCGCCGGTTTCCTCGCCGTACTGAATGAACAGCGGCATGTTGGCGCCCGGCATGGTGTTGGCGTCTTCAAGGATCAGCTGCGGTGCGTCTTCGCCGTTACCGAAGGACACCGTCTCGCCTGCGTTCAAGGTGATGTTGCCTTCACCATTGCCACCGGTCTGGCCTTCTTCGAAGTCGTACTCAAAAACGACCTCAACAGTTTCGTCGCTGGAGTTCGAGATGTACATCACCAGGTTGACGGTCTCGCCGTCTTCCGTGATTCCCAGGGCGTTACGCACCTGGACGGAGCCGATTGAGGCGCCAATCCCGTCGCTCGGGTCGTACGGAATCTGCGTGGCAACGGGGGAGATGAATGCACACCCCGTTGATCCCAAGAGGACCCCGGCCGCTAGTACAGCGGAAACCGCAATGCGTGATCTCACAGGACCCTCCAAAAGAAGAACAAACAGACGCAATACACACTACAGAACACCATGCGCCGTACGAGGTTAGGCCAGCCTAAAATCGAGGTCATTGTGGTAAAATCGTGTCCTGGGAAGGATGCATTTATGCTTTTCGAGGTCGGTGAGACCGTTGTTTATCCCCATCACGGCGCAGCTCAGATCGTCGAAGTAAAAACGCGGATGATTCGTGGTGAAGAGACCCTGTATCTGAAGCTCAACGTCATCCAAGGTGGCCTCCTCATCGAAGTGCCCGCAGCCAACGTTGATCTGGTGGGCGTTCGAGATGTTATTGGGCGCGACGGCCTTGACGCTGTTTTCGACGTTCTGCGGGCCCCCGTTGTGGAGGAGCCGACCAACTGGTCCAGGCGTTACAAGGCAAACCTGGAGAAACTGGCATCCGGTGATGTCATCAAGGTCTCCGAAGTTGTGCGCGATCTGTGGCGGCGCGATAAAGACCGTGGTCTGTCTGCTGGCGAAAAAACGATGCTGGCCAAGGCCCGCCAGGTTCTGATCTCCGAGCTTGCGTTGGCGGAGAAGACCGACGAAGAAGCCGCAGGCCTCGAACTCGACAAGGTCCTCGCCTCCTAAGCGCTGCGCCGAGCAGCCTGTCGGCGGTGGGAAGCGGTACAGTCGCCGGGTGAGTGTGCCTAAGCAGAGCCCCCAGCCCACCGTTGGCGTTGTTGTTGTCGCAGCCGGAAGCGGAACCCGCCTCGCGCAGGCTGCACCCAAAGCCTTTGTTGTTGTTGCCGGAGCTACCGTGCTGGAGCGATCCCTCCGAGCGGTATTCGCGCTGGATGAGCCGGCGCACATTGTTGTGGTTGCTCCTGAAGCGTGGATTGCGGATGCCTCCGCCATTGCGCACAAGGTCGCCGGGGCTGCTGCCGACTACATTCAGACTGTTGTGGGCGGCGACACCCGGCAGCGTTCTGTGACGGCCGGACTTGCCGCGA
>DASYMY010000543.1:0-2791 GCA_036008825.1 Glaciihabitans sp. | reverse complement strand
GGCGCCGCCGATGATGCCTCCGCGCTGGAGAATCTTGGCGAAGTCCATCAGGATCCAGAGGAAGTTAATCCAACTTCCCCTGCTCGTGCGCGGTCCAACCCGGCTGAAGCCTTCGAGGGCGGTTTTGCCATGGAGGATGGCCCACTGCGCCAGCTCGATCTGCACCCACACCTTGACGGCCGTGGAAATAATGACCAGCCACAGCAGCACAAAGCCTGCTTGCGCGCCCAGAGCGGTTGTGGTGATCAGCTCACCGGAGCCAACTACCGCGGCAGAGAGGATGAGCCCTGGCCCAAGGTAGCGGAAGCGGCCACGGAAGGTGGTGGGCGGAGCCTGCACGTCCTCTGGACGCAGCTCATACGGGTCACGGAGCGATGGGCTGTGAACGGCCTCGCGCGTCTTCAACGACAAAATAGTCTCCCTTGACTGTAAAAGTGTGGCGGCAAATCCGTTTGGTGCGGTGCATTTACCTACTCACGGCTCGCCGCGTGGGGCGCGATGTGTCAGCATGCTTCGAATATGTCGCGGTGATTCGTTGTGCGGATCACCCTGTCATAGTTGCGCGTAATGCGCAAACACCGTAGCGTGATTCACGCACGATCGACCAAAGGAGGTTTCAGATGCGCTGGCATGCAATTGCTGATGACCTCTCAGGTGCCGCCGAAGTGGCGGGTGCTTTGCTCAATTTCGCCCCACCTCGTGCGCCTCTAGATGCTGCGCAGAACGCGCAGAAAGCAAGACATCCTTCGCTCCACGGGCGCGCGGTGCTCGAACTCGCTCCCAGCTTGCCGCTGACTAATGCCGCGATGCTGCACACCGATTCCGGCGCGGCACTGACGGTAATTGACTCCGACAACCGATCCCGCACAGCCAGAGAAGCCTTCGACCGTCTCAGCATCCTGCTCGCCGACATCGACGTAGCTACTCCCCTCTTTTTGAAGTTCGACTCGCTCCTGCGCGGCAATATTGGGGCGGAACTCACCGCTGTACGTGCACAGCGCCCCGTTGTGTTCTGCCCCGCCGTCCCCCACAACGGCCGCACGGTGGTGGACGGAGTAATGCTGGTGAACGGGCAGCCACTGCACCTCACCGAGCTGTGGGCAGCGGAAGGCCGCACCCCGGCCACCACAATCGGCGGTCAGTTGGGCGCCGTTAGCTCGGTTCCCGATTGGGAGTTGGTGGGTGACACACAATTTGTGACCCTCACCCTCGCCCAAGTGCGCTCGACCGAGCTGGAACAGCTATTGCGAGATGCCGCAGATCTCGGCGCCATCATTATTAGTGACGCCGAGACCAGCGCCGACCTGGAGCGCATTGCCGTCGCCTCCCTCCGCTTGGGGTTCGCCCTTGCTGGCGCCGCCGGGCTGGCAGCCGCCGTTGCCCCGTTTGTTGCAACCACGCCAGAGCCCACGCGTGCGCCGGGCGGCAGCGACACCCTCCCTGATCCCTCGTCAGCAGACACCGTATTTGTGTTGGGGACAGCCAGCACCGCGTTGCAGGCGCAACTCACCGCTCTCAGCGCGGTTGGAGTTCCTGTCCTCAGACTGACTCTCACCCAGTTAGCGGATGCCACCCTGCCGGCCGGCACTATCGCCGTTGTGGTCACCGCGCCGGTTGAGCCGCACCTGTCCGCCACTATCGTGCGGGGGTTGGCGGCCTTGGCCGCCCGCGATAGCGATGGCCGCCACCTGGTCCTCAGTGGAGGGGAGACCGCGCGCGCCGTCCTCGACGAGCTAAACATCACCCAGCTGCGCCCTCTCGCCCAAGCCCACCCCGGCGCTGTTGTCAGTGTCAGTGGCACCGGTCGGCTCATTGCTACCCGCCCCGGCAGCTACGGCGCTCCCGACAGCCTGGTCGAAATTCTGGCCACTGTCCGCACACTTCAACCGCACCACCTCTAGGAAGGCACCACCATGAGTAGTCCATACGTAGCCGTCACCATGGGCGACGGCGCCGGCGTTGGCCCCGAAGTAATCGTCGCCGCAGTGCTCAACCCCACCGTGTTGGCCGAAAGCCGCCCCGTGGTAATTGGAGATGCACACCGTCTCCAGCTGGCCGCCGACAGCATTGGTGCTGATGTCGACATTCAGACCATCTCCTCCGTGCACGACGCCGTATTCGAAGGCAATCGCATCAACGTGATCGACTTAGGCCTGCTGCCCGCCGACCTGCCGTGGGGTGTGCTCTCGCCCATCGCCGGAGACGCCGCCTTCCACTACGTCCGCGTTGCCTCCGAGCTAGCCATGGCCGGTGATGTGCAGGCCATCTGCACGGCGCCGCTAAACAAAGAAGCACTGCACGCAGGGGGACACATTTACCCCGGCCACACCGAATTGCTGGCCAGCCTGACCGGCACCGACGAGGTGTCGATGATGCTCTCAAGCGAGAAGCTCAAGGTCATCCACGTCACCACCCACATTGGCCTCATTGACGCCGTCGCACGCATTGAGCCGGGCCTCGTTCAGCGCACCATCGAGCGGGGATACGAAGCGCTGCGTCGCGCCGGTGTGAGCGACCCCAAGATCGGGGTCTGCGCAATCAACCCCCACGCGGGCGAGAACGGGCTCTTCGGCTACGACGAAGAAGCCATCAAAATCGCGCCCGGTGTTGAGGCGGCCAAAGCCAATGGGGTGAACGTCACCGGTCCCCTGCCCGCCGACACCCTCTTTTTCCTCGCCGGTCGTGGCGACTACGACCTGGTTGTGGCCATGTACCACGACCAGGGCCACGGACCGGTGAAGGTTTTGGGCATCGAGGCTGGCGTCAACATCACCGTTGGCCTGCCCGTTAT